>JAISIO010000148.1 GCA_031262005.1 Bacteroidales bacterium | reverse complement strand
AACATGGCTCGGTATGACGATTGATGCGAAAAATCAGCCAAAGCATGATTATAGGTTGTGTACACTATTGTGAAAATCATACCCATAGAGTAAGCTAAAATACAGCGAGTTATATTCTTTTTGTCGGCAGCAATGAGTTGTGTCATCAAAAAGTAGAAGCATACAATGAACCACATTCGCATAAGCAACGCCTTGAATGAAACTATTACATCGACACTCAGAATACAACTGAATAACAACCAGCCCAAATAAGCGTAAATGGCAATAGAAACTGGGTGTTTAAGCACTTCTTTGTCAAAACGTCGTTCAGTGAGTAGTTTTACGAAAAATATGCACATTGCCAAAAATAACATTGGCTCAGTGGGTAAATTCATGTTGATGGGCGGTTGTGGATAGAATACCGAAAATTCCACTGAAAGCGGCACAAAGAACATGACAATAATGAGCAATGTGTCGAGATTGAATAAAGCAAAAAAGAGTAAAAATAAGGCTAACGATGCTATGCTGAGCAACCACGAATCGTTGTACAGAGCAAACATATTGGCGGAAATGAACAATGTCGCCAATGCAAACAGGCAGATATATAAGCGTTTACTAAGCCGAAAATTATTCGTGAATTTGTTCATTATGAGTAATTATTCGGCAATAATACGAAATTTTTATCTGAACGGAGATGTTTGTGGAGCAAACGTAAAAAAAATGAGAAAATCTGAGAATCTGCGGTAAAACATATAGGAGCTTCTAAAAATCTACTATTATTGAAAATAAAGTGGCTTCGAGAGCCTCAGCCACCGCTTATCTCGGTCATTGAGGCTCTCGAAACGACATTGCGCAATTGAAAATGGATATTTTTAGAAGTTCCCATTTATAAATTACAATTAATTGTGTATTTTTGCGAGAAATTAAAACTATACGCTATGGCTCAGATTAGTAACGAAATTTCACGCACTTTTAACGAATATTTGCTTATACCGGGTTTAACTACCAAAGAATGTACACCCGATAGAATTAATCTGCAAACCCCTCTGGTAAAATTTACAAAAGGCTCGAAATCCGAAATTGTGCTCAATATGCCTTTTGTATCGGCAATTATGCAATCGGTTTCCGATTCTGAAATGGCAATTGCTCTTGCTCGCAATGGTGGTGTTTCGTTTATTTATGGTTCGCAATCTATTGAATCACAGGCTGAAATGGTGCGAAAAGTAAAAGAATTTAAGGCGGGATTTGTGGCAAGTCGTGCTAATCTTACTCCCGAAGATACGTTGCAAGATGTGCTTGATATGAAAGAGAAAACAGGCTTTTCAACAATTGCTATAACTCACGACGGCTCTTCAAACGGTAGGCTGCTTGGCTTGGTTACAAGCCGCGATTATCGTCCGAGGAGAGATGATGAACACAAAAAGGTGAAAGAATTTATGACGCCTTTTGCCGGTTTGGTTACCGGAAAATATGGCATTACTTTGGAGGAGGCAAATAATATAATTTGGGACAAAAAAGTAAATACCTTGCCGATTGTTGATGAAAAAGGCTGTTTGAAATATCTTGTGTTTCGCAAAGACTACGATAGTCATAAAGATAACCCGAACGAATTGCATGATGAGCAAAAACGATTGATTGTGGGAGCAGGGATAAATACCCGCGATTATGAAGAGCGCATACCAAAATTGGTAGAGGCTGGTGTTGATGTGCTGTGTATAGATTCGTCGGACGGTTTTTCGGAGTGGCAAAAAGAAACAATAGAATTTGTGCGCAAAACGTATGGCGACACCGTAAAAATAGGTGCCGGTAATGTTGTAGATACCGAAGGATTTAATTATTTAGCCGATGCTGGAGCTGATTTTATAAAAGTTGGAATTGGCGGTGGTTCTATTTGTATTACTCGTGAGCAAAAAGGTATTGGACGCGGGCAGGCAACGTCAATTATAGAAGTGGCACAAGCTCGTGATGAATATTTCAAAAAACACGGACAGTATATTCCAATTTGTTCCGACGGCGGTATTGTGCAGGATTACCACATGGTGCTTGCCTTGGCTATGGGTGCCGATTTTTTAATGATGGGGCGTTATTTTGCCCGTTTTGACGAAAGTCCGACAAAAAAATTGTTGATCGGAGGCACTTATGTAAAAGAATATTGGGGCGAAGGTTCAAACCGCGCTCGCAATTGGCAACGTTACGATATGGGCGGTAATTCTACGTTGAAATTTGAGGAAGGTGTGGATAGTTATGTGCCATACGCAGGAAAATTGAAAGATAATTTAGAGATAACATTGGGTAAAATAAAAGCAACAATGTGTAGTTGCGGAACTCTTTCGATAGAGGAATTGAAAAACAATGCAAAAATTACCCTTGTCTCTTCCACAAGCATTATTGAAGGCGGAGCACATGATGTGATTGTAAAAGACAATAAAAATAGTTGATAATAGTACTTTTTGTGTAAGCGTTTCAATAAAACGCTTACATTTGTGATTACTAATTAAAAATTAAAACACTATGCAGGAGCAAACTAAAGAAATAGGAACCCGTTTGAAACAAATCCGAGAAGACTTGGGCATGACCATAGCCGAAGTTGCCGAAAAAACAGGCATTAATAAATATCAATATGAGGATTATGAAAGCGGGCAGATAGATATTCCGGTGAGTTCACTATTAAAAATTGCGCAGCAGTTCAATGTAGAGGTTGCATATATTCTTACCGGTGAAATGCCGCATGAATGTGCGTGGACAATTACCCGTAAAGGTGAAGGAGCAAGCGTAGAACGACATGCTCGTTACAAATACAAAGCCCTTGCACATGATTTTGCTCACAAGAAAGCAACTCCATTCTTGGTAACTATTGATGCCAACGACCAAGAAGTGCAATTTAACCGCCACAGCGGACAAGAATTTTTATACCTACTCGAAGGTTCGGTGAAAGTGTATTTTCAAGACAATGTGTTTGAATTAAACACCGGCGACAGTGTATATTTCGATGCGCAAATTCCTCATGCCATAAAAGCCGAAAACAATGAACGTGCCCGTATTGTTTCGGTTTTGGTGTAACATACGTTAGCAAGTAAAAAAGTTCATTCGCATATAGATTTTCAAACTTTCAAACTTGTAAATTTTCAAACTTGTAAACTGTATAAACAATGAACATCAGATTTTTTTCTTTTCTTCTTGCTGCTATATTGTGTGTAACACAGGCTGTTGCACAAACAAATGATTATAAAACAGCAACTCGTTCCGAGCGGTATATTTTGGAAATTAAACCCGACGCATTCGATGTGATGATGTTGCGAGATGCGTGTTTGTACCATCTGAATAGAGAACTTGCGAAAAATGACGTGCGTGCGCTTATTCCGAACGAAACATTGCAAAACGTATCGCAAATTTTTGCAGATTATATAGTAAAAACCGAAGATACACGGGTGGAGAATGCTCCAAAGAAAATGCAACTTTCAAGCCGTTTGATTGATGCAGGAGCGGGTACTCATCAATCGAATGAAGTTGCAGTGAAATTAACCTTGCCCAAAGGCAATATTTCGTACAACGATGTTGCCGAGGAACTGGTATATCAGGTTTTTCGACGTAAGTCGGCAGATGTGCTTATCAATCCTACCTATATATTTGTGGGAATAGGCTGCGCTTTCGATAAAACACAGAAAAAAGCCTTTATTACCATCACATTGGGAAATTACAATTTGACTTCAACCGATAAAAAAACACTAAAAAAATCGGGGCTTCCTATTTCAACATCAAGTCATGGTATGAAAGGCTACGATGCCAATGCCTGTAAATTATGTGATAGATACCCCAATATCAGTAGTTTGCGGAGTAATGTTTCGGTCATAAACGGCGAAGTTTTTTTTACAACGAATGATTATCGAGGCTTCAAACGATTACTTAAAAACGAAAAAGACGGACTTGCGGTTGATTTTGTTATGCGTAAGCAATTTCCGTGTGCCGGCGAGAATTTGCTCAATACGCAAATGCCGCAACGCGGACACATGCTCAAACCGGTGTTTGCCAAAGATTTTGCTAAAAAGAATATTGAATCGGGAAAACAGGCTACCTCACGATTGTCGATTCCGCTTGGCGCAATTCCTGAAAACATACCGGAATACGAAATTCATTTGATGATTCTAAAAGACGGTTATGTGTGTAAAAATATTTTTCCGGTATGGAATAAAAAATTTGAAAATACCACATTGCCCGTGGTAGAGCCTTTCCCTGATACGGTTACACGCTACAATACATTTATCTATCGCCCGGAATCTACAATTGATACTATTGTTTTTCGCATTCCGTTTGAAGTGGGCAAATCAACATATAGTAAAGAAGATATTCAGCAGTTGCTCGACTCTATGCGGCAGCCATCATTTCGTCCGTTGGAAATTACGGTAAATGCTTATTCTTCTATAGAAGGTGATACTATTATGAATAATCAATTGCGAGATGAACGTATTGCAAGTATTATGCAGGCACTCGGTCAGTTTTCCAATAATTCGGCTCCCATTACTACCGCCAGTAACGATTCATGGGATCTGTTTTTCTTCGATGTTGTTGGAACCGAATTTCAATTTTTGCGAACAAAGTCGAAGGAAGAAATTCTTGAGTTTTTGCAAAAGGGTGATAATTTAGTAAAATTGGAACCGATTTTAGCAAAACATCGCTTTGCCGAAATTAAAATAGTTGCCGAATATAATATTTCAACACCCGAAAAAGAGGAAGAATTTGTGGTGTTTATGTTTAACAAAGCATTGGATAATTACGATGTGGATAAGGCTTTGGCTATACAAAAATTTATTATTCAGCAAGTGCTTTCAAAACGCTATTCAACCGCAGCTATTGATAATATGCGCATAGCTTTGAAACCGGCACACACTGGTTTGGAAATGAATAGAATATGGTTGCGTTATGCAGCATTGGGAAAACCTATTGATTTGGATTTTTTGCGCGATATGCGCAGTTTATTTCAACTTAATATGGACAATGTGTATGTAAAACGTAATTTAATTTGTGCTCGTTTGCTTTTAGAAACTATTGACAGTGAGTATTATGTAACTGATATGCAGAAAGAAATCGACGCTCTGTTAATTTCGCCATTACCCAAATATGCGGTTGATCCGTTGAATTTGGAATTGCAAATAAAATCACTCAATTCGCTGGGCAACACATTCAAAGTATCGAACGAAGAAGAATTTGTGGCAGCTGCGTATGCTCGCATCAAAGAAATTATAGAAATTGATAAAAACAATTGGCAAGCAGCTCTTAATCAGGCAGCTATATTTGCAAGCATGGGCGAATATGATTATCCGCTGGAAATAATGTCGAGTATGATACAAAATCCCGATGTGAGTGAAGATTTTCTTTTTACGTTTTTGGCAATGAGCACCAATACGCACTATATGCATCACACACAGGCGTTTGTTGATGCAATGAACGCTGCCAGCAACAAAAATAGAAATCGTTATTGCGAATTATTGGATTCCGGAAAACTCTCAATTTTTGTGATGCAAAATCCGGCGGTGAAAAAAGCGTATTGTGAAGTGTGTAATCATAGTTTTTAAGGGAAGAAGTGTTCGGAACGAACAATTCGTTAATCAAGATTTTTAAAATTACCAATATGCATTTTGCAACACATCATAATAGAAATATTGTTTTAACGGCTTTGTTCGTATGCGCAACCGCACTATGCAGTATAGCACAAACGACAGCACAATTTACCGTTCCCGATAGATCGAAAGAAACTATGTGTTACATTCCAACGAATAATACGCGCATAGATTTTAGGAATCAATCAACTTGCGCCGGAGACTGTATGTATGTGTGGAATTTTGGCGACAATTCCGACCAAATGATAAAAAACGATCTTACAACAGCATCGTATGTGTACACAGCTGATGGACAATTTCAAGTAGAACTCTATGCGGTAAATACAGCTACAATTCACGATAGTATTAAGAATAGTCAAATCTCACATATATCGTTGGAAGACACTGCCGAAACCATAGTTTCAATTGCTGTAACGTTCCGTAATAGTATTAATAATTGGCAAACAAGTACGCTGCACATTCCGGCAACTGACTTTAGCTCATATCAATACCCTCGCCGTATTACTATATTCAGTCCGGAAGTGAAGGGAGAGAATTTTACGTATTTTATACAAAACAATGAAAATGAGAACCGCACAGAACCTTTAGAGTCGTTTGCTTATGTATTTGAAGTGAATTCGGAGGCTTTTCAACCTTTTGATGTGAATATGTGGACGTATTATTGGGAAATTTACCAAAGCGATGTTCAGGGAAATCCTACTCGTCTACTAAAAACCGAACAGACGGATTCGTTACGAATGTATTACACATTTTCCGAAGAAAATTTTTCGCCCGGTTATGTGGTGCATCTCAAAATAGCACTTGATAGTTCAAAATTTGATTATCAGGGAGATATAGATTATTACCGACTTGCTGGTTGTGTGGCTACTCAAAGTCAAACAGTGCAGGTGACGGATTATTTTTTTGATGAGGCTACACGCCGTGACGAAAATCCTCTTGATCGCACGGCTCGTATTCCCAACATATTTACACCCGGCGGTGGCGATGAAAATGAAACCTTTTATTTTGATACCAACGGTGCCGATGTGTTTTCAATACAAATCTTTAACAGTTGGGGTGTATTGGTGTATTCCGAAAAAGGTATTCGCATTCAGTGGGATGGGAAAAATTCATCGGGAACGGAATGCCCATCGGGTGTGTATTATTATGTAATACAATCGAATGAATCCGATGAACGCCATGAACGAGGCGGATTTAT
>JAISIO010000129.1 GCA_031262005.1 Bacteroidales bacterium | reverse complement strand
GCTGTTTTGCTCGCTTTCAGTGCTTGCAAACACTCGAACAACAATGAAAATGCGCCAAAAATCGGCGATTATTCTGTGTCGTCCAACTGGCTTCATGTGCCCAGCAGTGCTACGCAAGCGGTAGATGTATTTTACGTGTACCCCACCGTAATTTCGAGCGAGGCGGAATATTGCGAGCTTGACGACACTGAAATGCGTACCGAAGCGCAAAAATTGTATGAGGCTTACAACGGTATTTTTGCAAATTGCAATTTTTACGCGCCTTATTACCACCAGTTGAGCCTTAATGCATTTGTAAAAGAAACCACGGCGCAAGGCACAGAAGCACTCATCGAACGCATTCCTTTGCGCGATTGCAAGGCAGCGTTTGAGTATTTTTTGAAAAATTATAACAACAACCGCCCTATTATTTTTGCCTCACATTCGCAAGGCACTATGATTTTGAAACAGTTGTTACTGTGGATTCGCGCAGAGCACCCCGAAGTGCTCAATCGCATGATTGCCGCTTATATGATAGGCTATGCCATTAATCAGGACTACTTAACAAAAGTAAACTTGCCGTTTGCTACAGGACGCACCGACACAGGCGTAATTATTTGCTACAACACCGAAGCTCCCGATGCCGCTCCTAGCCCGTTTACCATGCGACTATATGAAAACTGCTTAGCAATTAACCCAATAAATTGGCAACGAGACGAAACGTATGCCTCAACAGAAGAGAGTCTTGGCACTCGCCTTCGCCCGGAAGATACGGACGGAAAAAATTACGAAAACAAACCGCACTTTGCCGATGCTCAGGTAAACCTAACGCGCGGCACGGTGGTAACCAATGCACCGGTTAGTTCTGGTACTATTTGGCCCAAAGGATGCTTGCATCACTACGATTTCGATATGTTTTACTACGATTTGAAACAAAATGTGGAAGACCGCATAGCGGCTTACAAAAAATAAGGTGATAGACAAAATTTTCCGAGACACCCATTGGTTTGAAACCCGATGGGTGTTTTTTTTAGGGCGACCGTACAAAAAAATTAATCCATTAACTATCAAATGACTAATAAATTTATTTTGAACGATAGTAAAGTCCACAAATGACACCGATTGCACAGATTTTTCATTAACTTATCTGTGAAAATCTGTTATATCTGTGGACAAACAAATGGTATACGAAAAAAATCAAGCAATGACAAAAACGCTACAATTTCGTGCGCTTGCCCTGTTTTTTTACTTGTAGGCAGGGCTTATTTTCTATATTCTTTGAGAAGCGCAGCCATTTCCATTTGCATTTCTTTGGCTTTTTCGCCGGCAACCTGTGCAAATTGTTCGGTATTATCTGCAAAAATAATAGCTCTCGAAGAATTTACCAACAGTCCGCAATCGCTATTCATACCGTATTGCGCCACTTCGTGCAAATTGCCACCTTGTGCGCCCACGCCCGGAACGAGTAAAAAGTGATTGGGTACAATTGTGCGGATTTCGTGCAACATAGCGGCTTTGGTTGCACCCACCACATACATCATAGTTTCGTCGCTTCCCCATTTCTGCGATGTTTCGAGCACGTGTTTGTACAATTCTTTACCTTCCGACTCCAAACATTGAAAATCAAAAGCACCTTTATTCGATGTAAGCGCAAGTACAATTGCCCATTTACCTACGTATGATAAAAACGGAGTAACCGAATCTTCGCCCATATACGGCGCAACTGTTACCGAGTCGAAGGGTAGATTTTCAAAAAATGCCTGCGCATACATTTTCGATGTGTTGCCTATATCGCCGCGTTTGGCATCGGCTATCAAAAATATTTCGGGATAGGTGCTGTGCACATATTCTACGGTTTTTTCCAAACTGCGCCAGCCTTGTATGCCGTAACATTCATAAAATGCTATGTTTGGTTTATATGCCACCGTGTAAGGAGCTGTGGCATCTATAATTGCCTTGTTGAAAGCAAACACGGGGTCGTCTTCACGCAATAGGTGTGCAGGCAATTTTGCCATTTCGGTATCCAAACCGACACATAGAAAACTTTGTTTTTTTGTAATTTGCGCTATTAATTCTTGTCTATTCATTGTTTTAAGTTTTGAGCAATAAGTCTGAATATCTTGTATCTTGTGTCTTGTGTCTAAAAGTCTCGTATCTATTTTACTATTTTTTCCACATCACTTTTCCGAACCCAGCCTTCTTTTCCATCAAGCAAACGTACATTTGCCCACTCGCCATACGTTTTCACAAGATGTACTTTCAATCCTTCGTGAACCGTTACCAAATCGGTGGCTTTTTTATTCGGCTCGTTTTTTATAACTATGGTAGGTTCCACAATTATGGCTTCATTGTTGTGTTCTACAAAATTTTTATGTGCAGTGGTGCAGGTAAAACTGAGAACTGCTATTACAAGTGCAAAAATTCCTACGCCAAATGAAAGTTTTTTCATGTTCACGGTTTGGGCAAATAAAAAGCCTGAAACCGCTGCCAGAAAGAGTGCTAAAAATACCAAACTCAACACTGCCCACGTAGTGTAATTAAAAAACAGATAGATTTTTTGAAAAAACTGAGCAACAATTCCCTGTGGTAATACTTCCACTTTATCAATCTGCCGAGCATTGACAAATTCCAGATTTACCCGAGCTTCATGGTGTTTGGGGTTTACAAGCAAAGCCCGTTCATACCACAAAATGCTATGCCCCAAATCATCTAATCGAAAATACGTATTGCCTATATTATAAAACAAATCAGCACTCTGCAAATTTTGGTCGTACACTTGCAAGTACGAGACCAATGCACTGTCGTACTGTTTTTGAGCGTAATATGTTTCAGCACGAGTAATGAGTGTGTCGATATTTTCAGAAGCAAACGTTGTAATTGTGGCAAACAACAACGCTATGGTGTAAAAGAGGGGTTTCATTGTTTTCATTGTAAATCAATTAAAATACTTTGTATTTCTGCCATTGTGCGTCATCGAAGAAATTATTTCCGAACAGCAAAAATTTCTATCCGTTTCAAAATTCTATTTTTGCGTTCGAGTATAATAAATTCCAATAACAAACACAATGCTGCTAATATAACAAAAATATAATATCGCTCGTCGTATTCACTAAATTGCTGTGTTCCAAAATCTACCGCCTCCATTTCCTGCAAGGCTTTGATTACCGGAGCAAATTCGGTGTTGGAATACACGCCGCCGCCGGCTTTGGTAATTTCTTGCAACATTGCTTCGTTCAGGCGTGTTGTTACCGGTTTTCCGCTGCGATCGGTTAAAAAACCTTTATTATTGGGCAATGGAATAGGCGCACCTTTTGCAGTTCCCATACCAATAGTGGAAATTACAATTCCTTTTTCTCGCGCCATTTCGGCAGCTGCCACCGCATTATCCTCGTGATTTTCACCATCGGTAATGAGTACAATTGCTTTGGAACTAAGTTCATTGTCGGTGAACGCTACCATACCTTTGCGAATAGCTTCGCCTATGGCTGTTCCTTGACGTGCTACGTGGGTGGTGTTTACATTGTTCACGAACATTTTTACCGAAGAAATATCGCTCGTCATAGGAACCTGCACAAAAGCATCGCCGGCAAACACTATCAAACTCACCTTGTCGTCTTTCAATTGGTCTAACAATCGCTGGGTTGAAAGTTTTGCACGTTCAATACGACTTGGCTTTACGTCCTGCGCCAACATTGAATTAGAAACATCGAGAGCTACCACAACTTCTATACCGTGAGATTGCACTTCGCTCGTTTTTATACCGAATTGCGGACGTGCAAGCGCTATTACCAAACAGATATATGCCACTGCAAGCAACGAAAATTTTAGAATGTTCCGCAAGCGCGAATAATCGGGTAACATGGTAGCAAGCATAGCCTTATCGGCAAACTGCGCCAGTCGCTTTTTTACACTAAAATCGTGATATACAGCAATAAACACGAACACAACAAGCCCCCAAAAGGCGTGCAAATATTCAGGATTGGCAAATCTAAAATTTTCAGGCATTACGGAAACCGTTTAAAAAGTGTTTGTTTTAGTATCATTTCGAGTGCTAACAAAATCAACGCCC
Organism: Bacteroidales bacterium; assembly: GCA_031262005.1. Taxonomy (GTDB): domain Bacteria; phylum Bacteroidota; class Bacteroidia; order Bacteroidales; family UBA1715; genus WQTX01. Next base: position 1,334 of record JAISIO010000129.1, on the reverse strand, counting down.
ACAGAATGAACAACGGAAATTCTTCGTTTTTCGTTATCATTTTGTAATCATCTATTTTTGTTTTTTCGAGTTCGTCAATTGTTTCATAAATTTTCAGCAATTCGTCTTTATTGGTTGCTCTAAAATACCGTCCGCCGGTGAGTTTTGCAATTTCCGTAAGCATTTCATCGTCAATTTCCACTTGCACCATTTCCATGCCTACCTTATTTCCGTGCTCATCAAACGCTGGCGATAGTGCCACGCCGCGAGTCCCCACTCCTATGGTATACACTTTGATACCGTATTTTTTTGCAAGTTCCGCAGCTGTCAAAGGTTCAATGTCGCCCACATTGTTCACACCATCGGTAAGCAACACCACTATACGGCTTGTTGCTGAGCTGTTTTTCAAACGGTTTAAACTTGTTCCAAGCCCCATTCCTATTGCCGTTCCGGGAGCTATCAATCCTGTTCGTAGTTCCAAGAGTTGATTAAGAAGCGTGGCGTGATCGGTAGTCAAAGGCGTTTGCGTAAAACTTTCGCCGCTGAACACCACCAAGCCAATTCTATCGTTGGGACGAGAAGTTATGAATTTCGCTGCAACTTCTTTTGCCGCCTCCAAGCGATCGGGACGTAAATCCTGCGCCAGCATTGAAGTTGAAACGTCTATTGCCAACACTATGTCAATGCCGTAGGTAGACGATTTTGAAAAATTATTGAAGGAAACCGGTCGTGCCAGAGCGCATATAATTAACGCAAAAGCACACATACGTAATACAAAAGTGGAATGAGCAAAATATTGCAACAAACTTGGTTTGAGTGCTTTATAATCCTGCAAACTACTTATGCGCACATGCGGCACAGATTGCGATTGTTTCCACACATACCATACAATTATAGGTATCAATAGCAGAAACAGCCAAAATACATTGGGGTTTAGATAGCTGTATGTGAAAATGTGTGGGAACATATTATTTATTTTTAGATTCTTTTGGTACAGTTTCGTTAATTATATGCAACGCCATTCCACTATGCTGGTAAGCAGTTTGCAGTATTGGAATATGTTTTGCAAATTTCACTAAATCTGCCTCTTGCAGTATCAAACGCAATTCATCAATAATTGTCGCCGACACCTTGCCACTTGCCGCAATGTCGAACAGCATTTCATCGCTGGTTTTTTCAAATGTTTGAATACCAAAAGCTTCTTCAAAATATGTACGCAAAATATCGGTCAATTCGGTGTAGAACTGTTTGTATTTATCGTGCTCACAGAGTTTTTTTGCTTTTAATTCTTCAAGCGCAGCTAAGGCTTTTTCGTGAGGCGGAATAATTATTTCTTCTTTTACAAAAAGTTTTAC
>JAISIO010000124.1 GCA_031262005.1 Bacteroidales bacterium | reverse complement strand
GCTCGTCCTATATTGCAGTTTATAAAAATTATGCCTATTTTTCGTCAGCGCGATGGCTTGCGAGCACTTGCAAACAATGAAGAAGTGTTCAAAAAATGTATTACCGTGTTGGAACACGGCAAATTGTTAGCTCTTTTTCCCGAAGCCACGCACTGGGGATTTCGCCGACTGCGCGAAACAAAAAAAGCTGTTCCCCGCATTGCTTTTTTAGCCGAAGAAAAACACAATTTCTCGCTTGATGTACACATTGTGCCAACCGGAATTTATTATGAAAATTACCAAAATCCTCGCAGCAATTTGCTGATACGTTTTGGTACGCCCATTCCGGTAAAACAATTTGAAGCTATTTACAAAGCAAATCCGCAGCAGGCACAGCAAGAATTAAAAGAGGCTATTGATGCCGAAATGAGAAAACAAATGCTTTGTATTCAACATTTCGATGATGAGTATGAAGCCTACGATTTGCTCCGCTATATGTGTGCCGACGAGGTTAAAAAACGCTACACTACTTCAGGTAAATATTTAGAAAAACGACTCAACGTTCACAAAAAAGTGGTGGCATTACTTGACAATGCCCAACAGCAACTGCCGGAAATTCATGCGAAAATTATGGCAAAAACCACCGAGTATAAACACAATTTACAACAACAAGGCTTTCGTGATTGGGTAGTGGCACAAAAGAAAACTTCTGCCTTACGTATTGCGTTGAATTGCATAGTGTTATTGCTTGCACTCCCAATCTTTGCTATAGGGTTTGTGTTGCATGGCTATTTATTTTACGGTTTTTCGGCAATTGCCCGCAAAGCGGCAAAAGACAAACAATTCCGCAGTACCATAGCGTTTGCTTTATCATATTTGCTTGTGCCCTTAGTGTATACTGCGTATTCGTTAATTTGGGTTTTTGCGGTCAATATGCCTGTGTGGTCGCTTGTGCCGTTTTTAATAGGAATTTTTGCGGCAGCGTTGTGGAGCTACGATTATGCCATACTGGCTAAAAAAACGTATAAAGCATTTATTTTCGCTGTAAAACGAATGAGACACAATTCTGCAATAAACACCTTACTGCAACAGCGAAAAGAAATTATAGAATTGTTCAAGAAAATTGGTTAGGGGTTTTTGATGCACATAATTTCATATAAAACAACTCCGATAAAAATGGATTGCATCGTTCCTCGCAATAACCTACAAAAAAAAAGTTTAAAACCATTGATAAACAAAAAGACCGTTTCTTTATTCCGAAACGGTCTTTTTTATTAGCTTAATTTGATGTTGGCAAACTTAACGCAGATGCGAAATTTTACGATGACGGCGGCGTTTTTTATTTTGTTTTTGTTTTTTACCCATGTCGGCTTCATATTTATATGTATCTGTTGCCGAACCTTGCGCTACTTCGCCGTACTCAGCGGTAGTTGCCTCAACAGCATCGAAAGCGGTAGGATTTGCGTGCATTACTACCGGAAAACAAACACACGCACATGCTATTGTTGCATGGCGTAGTAAGCGTTTGATGTTAGAATTTGTTGTTTTCATATTTCCTCGTTTTTTGTTAAACATTTCTTTTTGATTGAACACTATTTTTTTTGTAACCGCTAAAATAGCGAATTTAATTGTATTAGCATCGCAAAAAATCAAAATATTTTCTACAAACGGGATTTTATGGGGTTCACAGCTCCCAAATAACGCCTCCACACACATTTTTTGCAGCCCCTGTTACCGAAGCCAAACAGTTTGCTCGGTGCTGCACTCGCAAATAGCCCAAGTATGCAAAAATAAGAGCTTCTTTGAAATGAATAATTTCTCGTGAAGGTATAATTAACTTTGTTTCAGCGTATTGTGATATGATTTCCATTAACAATGAATTGCACACACCGCCACCGGTACAGAGGGTTTGTGTATGTTTGCCCGTCAATGTTCGTCCTATTTGATAGCCGCAATGCTCGTAAAATGTGCGCATAGCATCGAAATCGGAACAATTACTTGCTTGCAACAGAGGCATAATTTCACGCTCAACCCATTCACGTCCGAGTGATTTTGGTGCTGCTTGCGCATAAAACGGAAGTTGATTGAGTTTGAGCAGCAATTCCTGATTACACACGCCTTTGCGTCCGAAATTTCCATTTTCATCGTATGGACAACCGTACTTGTGTGCATACTCATTAAGCACAATATTCGCTGCACACACGTCCCATGCTATGCGTTGCTCATTACGTTGCATAGAAACGTTGGCAAATCCGCCAATATTTAAGCAATAATCGTAGTGCGCAAACAAATAGTGGTCGCCAATAGGAACAAGCGGAGCACCTTGCCCGCCCATAGCCACGTCAAGCGTACGAAAATCACAAACGGTAGAAATTCCTGTGGTAGCCGCTATATGTGCCCCCGAACCTATTTGCACGGTCAATCCGGTGTGGGGTGTATGAAAAATTGTTTGCCCATGACTTGCAATATAGGCTGCGTTTAGTTTGTGCTTAGCAATAAACGCATTAATACATTCGCCGCAAAATATTCCATAGTCCACGTTCAATTGCTGCAATTCCAAGCCCGATGCGGAAAATGCATTGCTTAAACGGTTACGCCACTCGGCAGAAAATTCAAATGTTTCGGCAGCATGAATATAAAATGAAGTTTCGGTAAATTCCACTGCGCAGAGGTCTAAGCCGTCGAGTGAAGTTCCCGACATAGTGCCTATAAAGATTTGTGGTGTTTGCATGAGTGAATAATTGAATAACTGAATAACTGAGTAAATAGCATTTACTTTCTCAGATATAACAATGCTTTGTATACATTTTCAATAATAGTTTGCGCCGTAAGCGATTCTTCGCCAACTGCCTGTTTTGCAAAATCGCCTGCCAAACCGTGGATAAAAACACCGTATACAGCTGCTTGTTGCATACTATACTGTTGTGCAAGTAAGGAGAGAATAATTCCGGTAAGCACATCGCCACTACCGGCGGTTGCCATTCCCGGATTGCCACTACTGTTGAAAAATATATGTCCGTCCGGCATACATGTGCAGGTATAGCGACCTTTAAGAATTACCGTGCAATTATGCTGTATGGCAAATTGTTTTTGTGTTTCAAAGCGTTCAAACGTTGCATTGTGCTTATGGGTAAGTCTGTCAAATTCTCCCGGATGTGGCGTAATTATACAGTTTTCATGCAACAAATTCATAAGGTGCCGGTTACAAGCGAGAATATTTAAGGCATCGGCATCGAGAACAGTTGGTTTTTTGCTTTGCAAAATTGCTTCAACAGCAGCATACGTTTTTTCATTAGTACCTATTCCCGGTCCTACGCCAAGTGCCGAATATTTTGAAGGTTCACACACCGACGAAATAATGTCTTCATTTTCATCACACAAGGTCATTGCTTCGGGAACGGCAATTTGCATAATAGTATTGCCATGACGAGGAATATGTGTTGTGAGCAATCCGCAGCCACTTGAAATACAAGAGCGCGCTGCAAGCGTTGCAGCTCCCATTTTACCGAAACTACCGGCTATGAGCAGTGCGTGTCCGAACGTGCCTTTATGCGAAAACGCATTTCGCTGTTTCAAAGCTATGTGTTCGGCGGTTACAAATTCGGCACAAGGCGATGTTTGTTTTTCAAAATTGTGGTGTAGACCAATCTCTACACAGTGCCACTCGCCTACTCTACACGAATTTTCGGCAAACAAAAATTGCAGTTTCGGATATTGAAACGTAATCGTGTAATCGGCTTCAAACACCGTGCTTTCAAACGATGTAAGTGCATCACAGAACAAACCCGAAGGAATATCTACAGCTATTTTGAGTGCTTTACATGAATTAATGTGCACAATTATTTTCTGCAATTCGCCTGCAATCAGTCTCTGTAAACCACTACCGAAAAGCGCATCAATAATGCAAGCGTGAGATGGAATTTCGGGAATACAACCAACTGTTTCCAATTTTGTACAAGATAGGAGCGAATTAGTTGCAAGTAACTGTAAAAATCGTTCAAAATTCGTTTGACAATCATCGGTAGTTTTCGATTGTTCTACATACAACACATGAACCGTTTTTTGCAAATAACTCAACAATCGAGCTACGGCAAAACCATCGCCGCCATTGTTGCCGCTACCGCAAAAAATATAAAATTCTTCCTTTTCCGGAACTATTTCGAGTAATTTCTGCACAAAAGCAACAGCAGCTCGTTCCATCAAATTAATCGACGAAATAGGCTCATGTTCAATAGTATAAGCATCAGCGGATTTTATTTGAGAGGCAGAGTAAATATACATTGCTCAGTAATTGAAAAAATGGGTAATCCGTTGTTATATGTTCTCAATTTCTTCAATTGACAAATTTGTAAGTTGCTGTATTTGTTCTTTTGACAATCCTAATGCTTTCGCATTTTTGGCAATTTCTAATTTTTCTTGGATTTTTCCTTTTTCCAAGCCTTCTGCTATTCCCTTTTCTAAACCTTCTGCCATTCCCATCGCTTCTCCTTTTCTCAGAGCATCGTTTATCATACTATATTCGGTCATTGCATCAATTTTCCATTTATCATACGTATTGAGTTGCGCCTTGGTGTACGCTCCTCTATTCATATATTCCACAGCTTCGCTCACAAATTTATTGTCTTGCAATTCCTGTGGAATTTCGGTAGTGTTTTCATTTATTTCGGTCAAAAAACGCAACCACAAATCACGCAATTTCTTTTCGGCACGGTTCTGCGGTTTGAATTTAGGCAATTCTACAAACAAAAACTCCAAACCTTCTATCTGTTTTTCGGTATCGTTGATGTTTACTATTTTATAGTAATGATAGTATTCCTCCGAATTTTCAAATGTATCGTTCACAAAACTCAACGCATACACCGGTTTCAAAAGGGTAAATTCTTTGGTTTTATCCAATTGTTTTACGTATGCTTTCGACGCATTGAGCAACACACGATTTTTGAAACTTTTAGACCAATACATTTGCATTTCTACAATAAACTGCCTGCCATTGCTGTCTACACAACTCACGTCTACAATGGTGTGGCGCAGCACATCTGCCAATTCTGGTATCAATTCATTGCTTTGATATTCAATATCAACAACCGGACTTGGCAAAGGCAACATACTGTTTATTAAACTCATACACAAATGCTTGTGTTCACCGAAAACTCGTTTGAAAGTTAAATCGTTTTTAGGATCTAAGTAGTGTGGCATAATTCAACTGCAATTGATTTATAATTATGCAAAGGTATTAATTTTGCGTTTCGCAAAAACGAAAAGCACAAAATTTTTACTCGTAATTGAGAAATACAACAATTGTGTTTCGCTCAAAAAAATATTTACAACACACTATCAATAAAATAGTTACAAAGCACTAATGCAATCGCGCCCCCACCAATGACATGAATTCATCGCGAGTTTCTTTATTGGTAAATACACCGGTAAACGCCGATGTGGTTGTTGCCGAATTCTGTTTTTGTACACCACGCATTTGCATACACAAGTGTTCGGCTTCAACAATTACGGCTACGCCCAAAGGATTTAACGTTTCTTGTATACAATTGCGAATTTGCACCGTAAGGCGTTCCTGCACTTGCAAGCGACGGGCAAAAATTTCAACCACACGCGCAATTTTGCTTAATCCGGTAATGTAGCCGTTGGGAATATACGCCACGTGTGCTTTGCCTATAAATGGTAAAATATGATGTTCGCACAAGGAATAAATTTCAATATCTTTTACCAGCACCATTTGGCGGTATTCTTCTTTGAACATTGCCGAACGCAGCACATCTTGCGGGTTGGCATCGTAGCCGTGCATAAAAAATTGCATAGCTTTCGCAACGCGCAATGGTGTTTTCTCCAAGCCTTCACGGTCGGGATTTTCGCCAAGCAGTTGCAAAATTTCCCGGTAATGTGCCGCCAATTTAAGCGTAGTTTCCTCATTAAATTGATCCACACGCTCGTAATTCACTGATTGAAAATCGGTATCGCTACGTCCCATCGGTATATTGTATTGTAAAATTGAAGGGCAAATGTACAACAATAATTAAAAACAGTAACACTCTCTGCAACGTTAATTTATTCATAGAAGCACACTTTTTATTCCGAATAGCACGCAGAAATGCTTCTAATTGTATCACAAAATTCATATCATTGTTCTCTTATTTCTATTTTTTATACCCCATATCAAATAAGTTATATACTTTTGCTCTTATTTTTGATGTACACAATATGAAAATTATTATAGCAGGAGCCGGTGAAGTTGGTAGTCATTTGGCAAAAATGTTATCGCGTCAAAAGCACACCATTACGCTTATTGACGAAGATGAGGAAAAACTGCAACAATTAGAGTCCGACTACGATTTGATTGGTGTTACAGGTGCTACCACATCTATTATCACACAAAAAGAAGCCGGTATTGCATCTACCGATTTGTTTGTGGCTGTTACCCCCTACGAGAGTCAAAATATTACAGCCTGTATTCTTGCAAAACAATTGGGTGCTCACAAAACTGTTGCCCGAATTAATAATCACGAATACTTATTGCCTGCAAACAAAGAATTTTTTGAACGCTTGGGAATCCACGCACTGATATATCCCGAAATGCTGGCTGCAAAAGAAGTTGCCAATTCTTTGGAGATAAATTGGGTGCGCCAATGGATTGATTTTCAAGACGGAGCATTAACTCTAATTGGTTTAAAAGTGCGTAACGAGGCTCCTATTCTCCATCAAAAATTGGCAGATTTGACCGATAGCGCAGGGTATAGAATTGTAGCAATACGGCGTAAATCGGAGACCATAATTCCTACCGGCAACGATGAAATAATGCCGAACGACATTGCATACTTCATAACTACCAAAGAATATATAGAACACGTGCGCACCCAAGCAGGTAAAGAGGTGGTGAATATAAAAGATTTGATGATTATGGGAGGTGGGCGCATGACCGTGAAAAGCGTGCAAACACTGCCACATAGCATGAATGTTAAAGTATTGGAACGCAACAAAGACAAAGCTTTTAGATTAGTAGAACAGTTGCCCAATGCCATGATTATCCTGGGCGATGCAAGTAATCTTGACTTGCTTAAACAGGAAAATATTGACAGCATGGACGCCTTTGTGGCTCTTACCGAAAATTCCGAAGCAAACATTTTAGCTTGTATTGCTGCAAAAAAATTCGGCATTCGCAAAACTATTGCCGAGGTTGAAAATTTTGATTACATACAATTTGCCGAAAGTTTGGATATTGGAACTATTATTAATAAAAAGCAAATCGCAGCTGATTATATTTATCAATACACACTTGATATTGATGTGAACAATGTTAAAAATATAACATACGTGAATACCGACGTGGTGGAACTGATAGCAAAAGAAGGTGCAAAAATCACAAAAGATATAATTAAAAATCTTCGTTTGCCGAAAGGTTTTTTTATAGGCGGTATTATTCGCAACGGCAAAGGCTACATTGCCAACGGTGATACACACATTCAGCCAAATGATAATGTGATTGTATTTTATCCAACAGAAACTATGTATAAGATAGAAAAATGGTTTTCTTAGAAAATCACTGCAATCAAAAAATCACAGTTCAGACATACTATGAAACAACCTAATATAATCAATTTTAAATTACTCTTTCACACAGTAGGTTCGTTACTGTTTTTTGAGGCAGCATTTATGTTGATTGCCACTATTGTAGCATACTTCTATAAAGAGAATGATTTTTTACCTCTACTCTTTTCCTGCGGTATTACACTTGCGGTAGCATTATGTTCGTTTTTCCTTATCAAAAAAGACCCCAATGCACAGTTTGAAAAACGAGAGGGCTATCTTTTTGTAACGCTTGTGTGGGTTGTATTTTCATTATTCGGTACGCTTCCGTTTATCATTGGCGGGTACATTCCATCTTTTATTGATGCTCTTTTTGAAACCATGTCGGGATTTACAGCAACCGGCACCACCGTTTTTACCAGTGTAGAAGCTCTTCCGCATGGAATTTTATTCTGGCGTAGTTTAATGTGCTGGCTTGGCGGTATGGGAATTATCATACTTTCGCTGGCAATTCTGCCTTTTTTCGGCATTGGCGGCATGCAATTATATGCAGCAGAAATTCCCGGACCTCAAAAAACAAAATTGCACCCTCGCATAGCACAAACAGCCAAATTGCTGTGGGGAATTTATGCGTTACTCACTTTGGTTCAAACCATTTTATTAAAAATCGGCGGCATGGATCTCTTCGATGCGGTGTGCCATTCGTTTTCAACCGTATCGGCATGTGGTTCTTCCACTAAAAATACCGGCATTGCTTATTGGAACTCTCCTTTTATTGAATACGTTGTCATTGTCTTTATGCTCATTACCGGCATAAACTATGGTGTTCTTTA
>JAISIO010000120.1 GCA_031262005.1 Bacteroidales bacterium | reverse complement strand
ACAATGGCAACCACGCAGTAAGCAATAACCGCACCCCAAAATATATCGCGATAAAAGTGATGTAACAAGTACACGCGCGAAAATGCTATAAGAATAGCGTAAGCAAAAAATCCCGCCTGCGCCCATTTATTTTTTACAAAAAAACTCAAAATTCCTGCCACAGCAAAAGCCGTCATAGTGTGTCCCGACGGAAATGAATACAATTCCTTATAATTGTAACCTTCCATAATGTGGCTAAACTGTTGTAACCCAAATTCTACTGTCGGACGCATTTCGTCGGCAAAAATACCGCGCTTGAGCACGGTGCTAATTATGCCTACCAAAATTCCGCACACACACAGCATAGCCGAATAGCGAGCCGAAAAGAATAATAACAACACCGCAAGAGCCAGCAAAACCCAGCCTGTGGCAAGTTCGGAATAGGGCTTCATAATGCTATCCAGTAGGTCAGATGCTGTGTAATCATTGACAATGAGCGATATATTGGCAGTGTCCATAAAAAAGAAAGGTAATGCTCCGAGCAAAAAGAAAACGGCACAGCACTTGCTAAACACGGTGTGAAACACAAATTGACGAAGTTCGGGGAATTTTAATTGCATTGCGGATATGTTTTTATGTGTGTGTATAGTGAATTACGCTCCACAGCAGTGCGCTGAGCGTTGTGAATGAGTGCAATCATTTCGGTTTCCGTAAGTGTCGGATTGGTTTCTTCTGCTCCTGCCATTGAATAAATTTTGGTGCTGTCGTTTATAGTTCCGTCAAAATCATTGACTCCAAAGTCAAGGCTTATTTGCGCTAATTCTTTGCCCAGCATCACCCAATAGGCTTTTATGTGTGCAATATTATCGAGATACAAACGAGCGATGGCAAAATTGCGCAAATCCTCTATATACGGTAGTTCTTCGGTAAGAGCCAAATCATTGTTTTCTTTTCTATATTTGAGCGGAATGAATGCGTTGAATCCCTGCGTTTTATCCTGTAATGAACGCAATTTACTCATGTGAGCAACTCGCTGTGCAAATGTTTCAATGTGTCCGTAAAGCATGGTTGCATTGGTGGGAATGCCGTTTTCGTGAGCCGCTTGGTGTATGGCAAGCCATGTAGCGGAATTTGATTTTGAGGAACAAATGTTCTGACGCAAGGTATCATCTAAAATTTCGGCACCGCCGCCGGGCATGGCGTCTAATCCGGCAGCCTTCAATTTGCTGAAAACTTCGGCAAAAGAAATCTTCGATTTTTGTGCCATATAATCAATTTCTACAGCTGTAAATGCTTTGATTTGAATGGCGGGACGAAGTTCTTTTATTCCGCTCAGTAGTTCACAGTAAAAATCAACGCCTCGTTCGGGGTGAACTCCGCCTACAATGTGTACTTCGGTAATGGAATTTTCGTTTGTTTCGCTAACTTGAGCAAGCATTTGCTCAATGCTCAATTCCCAGCACTGCGGGTCGCCTTGCGGTTTGGAATATGAACAGAATTTGCAATTGTGAATGCAAATATTACTTGGCTCTATGTGAATATTTTTGTTAAAATACACCACATCGCCGGTTTTCTGCTTGCGAACATAATCTGCCAACATTCCCACAAAGCCGAGTTCTGCTTTTTCGTAAAGCACTAAGCAGTCGCGGTCGTTTATACGTTCGCCGTTGAGTACTTTGTTTGCAATACCACGCAAATCAGTGTCGGAAGTATGTTGTTCTATCAGGTGTTGAATTTCAGTGCTGTTCATAATTAAATGATAGGAGTTAAAAGGAGTTAGAGGAAGTTAAAGGAGTTATACGCAATGTCGTTGGTGGCTGAGCGGAGTCGAAGCCCTGAGGTTATAGAAGCCATGTTTCCGGTACTTGTTCCTTTGAAATCCATTATTGCCGCGAAACACTATAATCATACACAATACGAGCATAACGCACTGATTTTGAAGCATCAGCCGGAAATTTATTTTTGCGGGCGGCTTCTTTTGCGGCTTTTATACACTCTTGTTCGCTTAGGGCGGTTTCCACTGCAACTATATCTATTACATTGCCTTGAGAGTCAATTTTCAAGCGTAAGTCTACTTGTTTATCGCAATTGGTGGTATTCAGCGGTTTCGCCAAATGAGTTGCATCGCCGTTACCAAAAGGATTTCCGGGCGATCCCTTGACGTTCTTTCCATTAACACTGCCACGAGGGTCTCCCGGATATCCCGAAGCTGCTCCGGTGCTTGAATTTCCGGCAGTGGTATTACTCGTCCCGTTATTTCCTACTTTCTGAAACGAATTAAACCCTTGTACGCGCGATACAAATTCTTGTTCTTTTCGTGCGCGTTCTTGATCGGCAATCGAAAGCGGAGCTGAAGGGTCAGGAGTGCCCGCATTTTTTACATCGGTAAGCGGATTGTCGGGCGAACCGCCTAATTCGCCGGCAGCATCGCCACCTTTCACTTTTTCTCCTATAATAACCGAAACTCCAGCAGGAATAGAACCTTCCAATTCACTCACTTGTTCTACCACCGGCGGGTCTTCTATTTCGTTAATCATGGTTACTTGCACATCGTCGCTGAACGTAGCAATGTCAGATTGCGGTGTGTGGGTAGTAGAAACAATTTTGGGAAGAAACAGTGTGAAAAGACTAAGAACAGATACTATAATGATTGCTTTTAAATGCCTATTGGAAGAGTCATTGCGCAGTTCGTATGCTCCATATTTTTTGTTTTTATTTTCAAAAATTACGTCGAGCCACTTGGGCGATAATAAATCAAAATCTTTGATTATTTCCATACAGGTTATTTTACAATATTACAATGCAATAGCTCAGGTCGGTTCACCTTGTTT
>JAISIO010000115.1 GCA_031262005.1 Bacteroidales bacterium | reverse complement strand
CTTGCGCCTAATTTTTATATGCCCGAATATGGAAGCAGAGGCACATCAAGCGTGTTTGTTCGAGGCGTGGGTGCTCGCATGAATGAACCCTCTATTGCTGTGTATGTCGATAATATTCCCTACCTCGACAAAAATTCCTTCGATTTTGATTTCTATGATATTAATTCCATTTTACTGTTACGAGGACCACAATCAACTCTTTTCGGCAGAAACAGTATAGGCGGCGTAATGCAAATTACAACGCTTTCGCCATTGGATTTTCAAGGTACACGGCTTTCGCTTTCGTATGGCAATCGCAATGCACATCGTTATAATATAGCGCATTACGCCAAATTGACCGAAAAATTGGGCGTTAGTTTTGCGCTGAACGATAGCGGCGATGACGGATTTTTTGCTAATGAATTTTTGGGCACTTACGACAAGCAGAAAAATCGTGGAGCGCGCGCCAAAATTGATTGGCAATTGCCACAATCGTGGACTGCACAAGCAACCGTACTCTACGACCAAACTCGACAAAATGCGTTTCCCTATGCGTATTTCGACAAAAAATTACAAAAACCGACGACCATTGCCTACAATCATCAAGGGTTGTACAATAGAGATATGCTGAGTTCCGGATTGCTATTGAGCAAAAAAACTGCTAACAGCCTCTTCACTTCGGCAACGAGCTATCAACACGCCTACGATTTTATGCAAATGGATCAGGATTACACTACCGATTCTTTATTCCGACTCCAACAAAGCCAATATCAAAACAATGTTACACAAGAATTTACATGGCGTTCTACTTCTTCAAAACCATATTCGTGGGTTGTGGGCACATTCGGATTTGCAAAATCGAACGATATAAACGCACCTATGACCATAGAGCAGGGAATGATGAACACAATTCAAGGATACATGGACGCCGCTATGGACGAAGTGCGCAAAACGAATCCGAGAACACCGTTTGTTGATTTAGGTTCTCAAATCCACATTCCCGGTACTTTTGCAATGAGCAACTACGGAGCGGCAGTGTACCATCAATCGGAATTGAAATTTTTAGACAAATTCACTGCCACGGCGGGACTGCGCTTCGATGTGGAGCGGGCTGCCATTGATTACAACACACAATCAACACTCAATGCGGTGGCTTCCGGAGGGGTTCTGCCCATTCCCGTTCAGACTACAATTGTGTACACGGCACTTGGCAAAGAACATGAAACTTTTATACACATTACTCCCAAATTTTCGCTCCGCTACGATATTTCCAGCACGGCTTCGGTGTATGCCACTGCAGTAAAAGGAAACAAATCGGGCGGCTACAATTATTCAATGTTTTCTAACGTATTTCAAGAAAAACTATCGAGTTTACGAGGTATGCCCGATAAATTCAACGACACATTGAACGTTTCCGAAAACACACTGTATTACAAGCCCGAATCGTTGTGGAACTTTGAAGCAGGAACACATTTTTCACTGTTTGATAAGGCTCTCACATTTGACGTAGCCGCCTATTACATTCGTTACAGCGATATGCAAATAGTAAGTACCCTTGCTACAAATAATGGTAGCCGCATGATTGTGAATGCAGGACGAAGCACCAATTTCGGTACGGAATTTTCAGCTCGATGGGCAGCAAGCAAACAATTACATTTCAATGCGCACCATGGCTACACCCACGCCACGTTCGACAATTTTGTGTTCGACGGAAACGATTACACTGGAAATTATGTACCGTTTGTGCCTCGCAACACACTCAGCGTAGGTGCCGATTACACTATTGACATTAATAAACGATTGCTCAACAACATTGAAATTGCAGCACAATATTCATACTGTACCAATATTTATTTTACCGAACGCAACAATGTGCAAGAGAATTTTTACGACATTGTGAATGCCTCTCTTACATTCCAAACCAAATTGCTCAATTACGGATTGTGGGTTAAAAATGCTTTCGACCGTAACTATATGGTGTTCTACTGCGAAAGTGTAGGCAATGGTTTTGCACAACAAGGAAAACCCTTACAATATGGATTCTCAATTTCAACACAGTTTTAGGCTTCAACCCAAATAATTTTCTTCAATTCCTCAGTTATTCAGTTATTCGATTATTCCCCCAATGGATCCCTCGTCAAAAAAATGGCTCTACGCTTTTGAACAGGAACTAACACTTTCAAACCTGGAGTGGCATAGTCAGTTCGATTATATTTTTGAAAAAAATATCAGCATTGATGAGTTTATCCATTTCTATGTTCACAATTCGGGAGTGTTCTATGGTCATTGTGTAAAACATTTTCTGTATCAAAAAACCGATATTCAAACGTGGAACAATACCGATAATTTTAAAATTGCGCTTGTTGAAGGCTTACTCATTGTGTATTATTTATTTCACAAACAGCAAGCGGGCAACAACACTTCGCACGAAATAGTTCAAGAGGCTTTCAAAACTATTGAACGGTTTTATGTGATTTTCTCTATTTCCGATTCAGTGTTTACGCAGAATAAAAGTTTACTACATAAAAAAAATGAGCGTTATCAACGACTTGAAGCAATGATTGATTACCAAGTAAACAACCTTTCGATGCTCAAGAAAGGATTTTGGAAAGGTTCGCAATTCAATATTTTTGCGTATTTCGATATATATTTCTTCTATTATTGGCTCAGAAACGACTATGTGTATGAACAAAAAAACACAATTAAATACACTATTGTAACCGCAATGATAGCCGCTGCTTACATTGATAAACAAATGGAAGAAAGCGAGAAATCGCTTATTTCATATTTTATAGCATCGGGCAATTTTCCGCCAAACGACGAAATGCTTTTGCAAACTCACACTCAAACAGGACGTTCAATCACCGATATTGCTTATAACGCAAGCATTCCATATAGCGTGCAATTACTTGTGTACGAATATGCCGTATTGACAATAATCAGCAATAAAAAATTCAATCTGTGGAAGGAACAATTTTTGGCACAATTAGCTCTACACCTACACATCAAACCTTTTGATGCGCAACACAGTATAATGTTGATACAAAATTTTGTAATTCAACATCATAGCAGTATGTTGTATTTGAATGTAAAAACAGGTTTCGATGCACTCAGCAAAAATTTTTCGTCGCAAATTCAAAGTTTTCTTACCAAAAACAAACTCAAACTCACAAACGAAATTATGGAGAGTAAAGAGTTAATGGAACTTTTGTGGAAGGCGAAAGACGAAAAACTTACACCCCAAGAGCGAGAAAAAGTAAAATCTCAAATTATTGATATTGTAAAAACTATTCCTTCACTTGCGATTCTCTTGTTACCTGGCGGCACAATTTTGCTTCCGTTGTTATACAAATTCCTTCCCGAAGAATTTGTGTTGCCGAGTGCATTTCAATCGAATAAAACAGTCCCTCCGAACACAAGGGAGGAACGGAATACCCCTGAACAACAAGATTACCACTGAGCCAAAGTCCCCCTTCGGGGGATTTAGAGGGCTTTTAAACAACAGGTCTCTTCCACCGAGCAAAAATTCCCTCGGTTGCTGAGCGAAGTCGAAGCATTAGGGGGTGGAATTTAAGAGACACATAACAAACAAACTGCCATAGCAGAAATCCCTTCTTTCCTGCCAACAAAACCAAGTTTTTCAGTTGTTGTAGCTTTTATTGAAATATCATTTTCGGCTATGTTCATTACTCGTGCCAGAGTTCGTTGCATTTCGGGAATGTGGGGATTCAGTTTCGGTTGTTCGGCACATACGGTAACATCAATATTTCCTACTTCAAAACCCTTTCCTCTGATTAATTCTATGGTTTTGGCGAGTAAAATTTTACTGTCAATATTTTTAAATTCTCCGCTTGTATCGGGAAAATGGAATCCAATATCGCGCATATTGGCAGCTCCAAGCAA
>JAISIO010000112.1 GCA_031262005.1 Bacteroidales bacterium | reverse complement strand
AACAAACGAAACAACACTCTACACAATCACCGTGTTCTCCGAAAACACCGTAGGATTACTTAATCAAGTTACCGTGATTTTTACTCGTCGTGGTATTAATATCGAAACATTATCGGTTTCTCCGTCGGCAATTGAGGGTATTCACAAGTTCACTATTACCGCATTTGCTACCAAAGACATGGTGGAAAAAGTTGTGCAACAGATAGATAAACGGGTTGATATAATAAAAGCCTACTACAACACCGACGATGAACTTGTGTATCAAGAAATTGCGATGTATAAAGTAGCGAGCAAAAGTCTGTTACAATACGGAGCTATTGAAGATCTAATCCGCCGTTACAATATTCGTATTCTTGATATTAACGAAACCTTTGCCATATTTGAAAAAACCGGACATTACGCCGAAACGCAAGGTTTGTTCAATGATTTACAGGAAATTTTCGGTACCGATGTATTGCAATTTATTCGTTCGGGTAGAGTGGCAATTACCAAATCGAAAGTGGAACGACTGAACGATATGCTCAAATCGAGAGAAGAGAAATAATGCGTGCGGCATATTCTTCTGTTACAGTATAAATGGTATATTTGCGAAAAGTTACACTCATTCTTACGCCAAACCATAATGCCTTCAATCATATCATTCTGCAAATCCCTTTTGCTGCGCATTCGCGGCATTATTCTTTGCGTAATTCCGCCGTTTTTACTCAAATATCCTATTGTAAAACGCTTTTTGGGATTCTCGTTTGTAGGTGTTGTGGTTACTGCTGTTGGTATTTTTCAAATATTTTTTTTACTGAAAATACTGCCTCGTATTTTCACCGATTTACAAGGATTTCCGGCATGGTTGTATATAGCCAACACGTTCAGCACCCTTTTTTCTATTCTGCAATCGTACTATCTCAATAGTCGTTTGGTGTTTAAATCGGGTAAATCGCAGCGCAACTTACTGATTTATTATGCAATTTACGGCATTAGTTTGCTTATCAATTTGGGCACGTTGCGCATTTACGACCTCTATTTACCTATAAACGACCCGCTTGTGCTGAGCCTTTTGGCTATTCCGGTTACTATGGCGTGGAACTTTTTTGTGTCATCGCGGTTTTTGAAACCAGTGGAGAAGAATGCTGTTTTTGATGAAGAAAATATTACACTATGACTATACCCAAAGAACTAAAAGAAGCAATTAGTAATTTGCCTTCAAAGGAGAAAGATAAACTGATTTTCAGATTGTTGAGAAAAGATGTGTGTTTGGCAAACCGCCTGCTTTTTGAACTTGTGAGCGATCAAACTATTGAAGGCGAGCGAGAAAAAATCAAAAAACAATTAACAAGACTTGTAGAGCGTTCAACCCTACAGTTTTATTCGCCCGGTTATCTTAATTTGGACGTGCGCGAAATGAGCGGAATGATAACCGAACACGTGTCGCGCACGAAAGATAAGTACGGCGAAATTTCTCTCAATTTATATATGATAACCGAAATATTGGAACGCAACCGAGAGAATATTTTGCGTTCATCGGCACATAAAGCAGAGAAATTTTGTGCCGCCGTCATTGCTCGCGCTTTCAAAATTTTGCTCCTTATCAAAAAAATGCACGAAGACTATTTTGTGGAATTTGAAGATGATGTGAAAAAGTTAGGAAGTCTTATTGGAGACAATGATTATTTGATGCGAGCGGCTATGTTTAATGGATTGAACGTGAATTGGTTAATCAGCGGAGATATTCCCGATGATATTGAAAAAATTCACAAGGATGTGCGGCAGAGAGGGTATTTGAAGTAAGACGCACTATTGTAATTTGGCAAAATGTTTCGTATGTTTGCGAAGTTCTGTTTTGTTTCAAATGCGAAAAAATGACGATTCATGTATAGAAAACGCAAAAAACTATATATGTAGATAATGATATGTATAGAAAATGCGAAAAACTATACATATAAAAATAACATATATAGAAAATCCATTTTTTTATACATATCAAAAAAATTGAAATGCAAATCGCAAAATCGGAACATACAGCATCAAAAATTCTATAATAACCATGCGAAACGAAGATTTAGAAACGAGGATATTTGCGCAACACAGCACCGAAAATTTCAACACCCTTTGTTTGGAAATTTTCCACTTTCAGTATGCGCACAATCCCGTGTACAGGCAGTTTGTCGATACGCTTTCGGTTAATCCTACGTTGATAGATCATTATATGCAAATTCCGTTTTTGCCCATTTCGTTTTTCAAATCCCACGAAGTGCGTTGCCACTGCCTCGAACCGGAATTGATTTTTGAAAGCTCCAAAACCACCGGAATGACTTCCAGCCGACACTATGTGGAACAGGCGCATTTATATACAACAAGTTTTTTGCGCTGTTTCGAGCAATTTTATGGCTCGCCCAAAGACTACGTATTTTTAGCTCTTCTGCCTAATTATTTGGAGCAAAAGCATTCCTCGCTGGTATATATGGTAAGCGAATTGATTGCACAATCGGGAAATTCGGAAAGTGGTTTTTTCCTTCACAATTTTGAGGATTTAGATGCGGCTATTCGCCACAATGCACATAAAAAAATATTTGTAATAGGCGTAAGCTATGC
>JAISIO010000046.1 GCA_031262005.1 Bacteroidales bacterium | reverse complement strand
GCTGCTCCTATAAATTTTCCTAATTTTGCCATATAGTTAATGAATTAAGAATTGCAGATAGTGTTCTTAAATCGTACAATTCTTACACAATAGCTGTTGATGTATAGTTATTATTTGTGAAAGTGCAAAATTATTATTTTCTATCACATAATCGGCTTTTTGCATACAAATTGTATCACTGAGTTGCATTTTTATCCGTTTTTCCACATCGCTTTGGGTGCAATTGTTTCGCTGCATTACTCGTGCAATTCGTATTTCGGGCGGAGCGTACACATATATAATGGCATCGAAATGTGTGTGTAAATTATTTTCAAACACCAAAGCGGTTTCCATTATAGTGTATGCTGTGGTTGCGCCGTCTCGTCTTTCCAAACCTTGCTGTTCCGACCATGTACTGTAATTCTCCATTACCACAGGGTGCACTATTGTATTCACTTTTCGGCGCAATTCATCGTTACCGAAAATATGCTGTGCGAGCGTTTGTTTTTGCAATTCATTGTTGCGGTACAAATCTTTACCAAAAAGCTCAATCAATTGAGTTCGAATGTGTTCGTCGGTCTGCATCAGTTTTTTTGCTTGCTCATCGGAGTTATATACAGGAACACCAAGAGCGGTAAAAACTTTTGCAATGCAGGTTTTACCGCTTCCTATCCCGCCGGAGAGGGCAATCTTTTGAGGGGGTGAACATTGAGACATCTATTGTTGCTTTTGATACAACAAATAAACAAAAAGTTATGCATATAAGAAAATTTGAAAAGGTAAATGTTGGCGCAACGGAGCAATCTGTTTTTTTTATAAGAATCGTTTTATATGAAATTACGGACATTCAAAATATTTTTAACCTATTTTTCATATTGTAATAGATTTTTTGCTATTTTAGCAACCTTAAAATAAAAATTTTTAATAACAAATAGATTTGATCATGACAGATAAAAAGAAGTTTATTACTTGCGATGGTAATCAAGCGGCAGCGCACATAGCGTATATGTTTAGCGAAGTTGCTGCAATTTATCCAATTACTCCCTCGTCGACTATGGCAGAATATGTTGATGAATGGGCGGCAGTTGGTCGAAAAAATATTTTCGGTGAGACGGTAAAAGTAGAAGAAATGCAATCGGAAGCGGGTGCTGCAGGTGCTATGCACGGTGCATTGCAAGCGGGAACGTTGGCTAATACCTTTACTGCTTCGCAAGGGTTGCTACTTATGATACCTAATATGTATAAAGTTGCAGGTGAATTACTTCCGGGTGTTTATCACGTGTCGGCTCGAGCATTGGCTTCGCACGCACTCTCTATTTTTGGCGATCACCAAGACGTTATGGCTGTGCGCCAAACCGGTTGCGCTATGTTTGCCACAGGTTCTGTGCAAGAAGTTATGGATTTGGCTGCGGTTGCTCACTTAGCAGCAATCAAATCACGTGTGCCGTTTGTTCACTTTTTCGATGGTTTCCGTACTTCTCACGAAATTCAAAAAATTACCTTGTTAGATATGGAAGACATTGCGCATCTGGTTGACCAAGATGCGTTGAAAGCCTTCCGTCAAAGAGCATTGAATCCCGAAGCTCCCGTTGCTCGTGGTATGGCTCAAAATGGCGATATTTATTTCCAAGCTCGTGAGGCGTGCAATACTTATTATAATAGTGTAGCCGATGTGGTTGAAAACTACATTAACGAAATCAACAAAATTACTGGCAAACAATATGGTTTATTCGATTATTACGGTGCAGAAGATGCCGATCGTGTAATTATTGCAATGGGTTCGGTAACCGAAGCTGCTCGCGAGGCTATTGATGTAATGGTTGCCAAAGGAGAAAAAGTTGGTTTGGTTGCGGTGCATTTGTATCGTCCGTTCTCGGCAAAACACTTTTTGGCTGCTGTACCAAAAACCGCAAAACGCATAGCAGTGCTCGACCGCACAAAAGAACCGGGAGCAGGTGGCGAACCGTTATATTTAGATGTAAAAGATTGTTTCTACGGAAAATCGAATGCACCGATTATTGTTGGTGGTCGCTATGGTTTATCGTCAAAAGATACAACACCGGCGCAAATTGTTGCCGTATATGAAAATTTGGCAATGAATGAGCCTAAAAATGGCTTTACAATTGGTATTGTTGATGATGTTACGTTCACATCGCTTCCACAGAAAGAAGAAATTACATTGGAAAACGCTCCGTATGAAGCTAAATTCTACGGTTTAGGTGCCGACGGAACAGTAGGGGCAAATAAAAACTCTATCAAAATTATAGGCGACAATACTGATAAATATTGTCAGGCATATTTTGCTTACGACAGTAAAAAATCAGGTGGTTTCACGTGCTCGCATTTGCGTTTTGGCGACCACCCGATTCGTTCTACTTATTTAGTAAATACGCCTGATTTTGTGGCGTGCCACGTGCAAGCATATTTACACTTATACGATGTAACCAAAGGTTTGAAAAAAGGAGGAACCTTCCTTTTGAATACCATTTGGACTGCCGAAGAGGTACAAAAACATCTTCCTGATAATGTAAAAGCATATTTGGCAAAAAATAGCATTTCGTTCTATATTATTAATGCTACAAATATTGCACAAGAGATTGGTCTTGGAAATCGCACAAACACTATTCTACAATCGGCTTTCTTCAAAATTACTGGTGTAATTCCTTACGATTTGGCTGTGGAGCAAATGAAAAAATTCATTGTAAAATCATACGGCAAAAAAGGAGAGAACATTGTAAACATGAACTACGCCGCAGTTGATAGAGGTGGAGATGTTGTGAAAGTTGAAGTTCCTGCCGAATGGGCAAATCTTGACGTAAAAAAATGCGACTGCAAAGATACTGCGCCAGAATTTGTGCAAAACATAGTTCGTCCGGTGAATGCACAAGCAGGCGACGATTTACCTGTGTCGGCGTTCAAAGGAAGAGAAGACGGAACATGGGAGCAAGGAACATCGAAATTTGAAAAACGCGGTGTAGCTGCTAATGTGCCTGTGTGGATGCCTGAAAATTGTATTCAGTGCAACCAATGTGCATACGTATGTCCTCACGCTGCAATTCGTCCGTTTGTGCTCGACGATGCCGAAAAAGCACAAGCTCCGGCACAGTATACAACGCTCGAAATGAAAGCTCCGGCTTCTATGAAAGGTATGCACTTCCGTATGCAGGTAGATGTACTTGACTGTATGGGTTGTGGCAACTGTCCTGATGTTTGTCCTGGTAATAAAGGTGAAAAAGCACTTAAAATGGTGCCGATTGAGCAAGAGATGCCAAATCAAGAAAATTGGGATTTCAGCATAGCAAAAGTAAGTTCAAAACAACAGTTGGTTGATACTCAATCGAACGTGAAAAATTCTCAATTTGCAACGCCGTTGTTCGAGTTCTCGGGAGCGTGTGCAGGTTGTGGAGAAACACCATACGTGAAATTGATTTCACAATTATTCGGCGAACGCCAAATGGTTGCCAATGCAACTGGTTGTACATCTATCTATTCAGGTTCTGCGCCTTCTACTCCCTATACACAAAATGCAAAAGGTTGTGGTCCTGCTTGGGCTAATTCACTCTTTGAAGACAATGCCGAATATGGTTTAGGTATGGCAATTGCTGTTGAAAAAATGCGCGATCGTGTAGAACGTGTCATGAAAGAAGGTTTGGAATGTTCATGCTGCTCTGCCGACATGAAAGCATTATTCGCAGAATGGATTGAAAACCGTAAATCGCCTGAAAAAACAGCGGAAATTACCGAAAAATTAGTTCCAATGATTTCGGCTTGCGATTGCGATGTTTGCAAACAATTAGTGGAATTGAAACACTATTTTATTAAAAAATCGCAATGGATTATTGGTGGCGACGGTTGGGCTTACGATATTGGTTACGGAGGCTTAGACCATGTGTTGGCTTCGGGCTTAAATGTAAACGTATTGGTAGTGGATACCGAAGTATATTCAAACACAGGCGGGCAATCGTCGAAATCGACGCCGGTAGGTGCTGTCGCTAAATTCGCAGCAGCAGGTAAACGAATCCGCAAAAAAGACCTTGGTATGATGGCTGCTTCGTATGGTTACGTATATGTAGCACAAATTGCAATGGGTGCTAATCAAGCGCAAACATTGAAAGCAATTCGTGAAGCCGAAGCATTCGATGGTCCATCAATCATAATAGCTTACGCACCTTGTATCAATCACGGATTGACTAAAGGTATGGGTAAAGCACAAAGCGAACAGGCTGCAGCTGTAGAATGTGGTTACTGGCACTTGTGGCGTTACAACCCAGCGTTGGAAGAAGAAGGTAAAAATCCGTTCCAATTAGACAGCAAAGAACCCGATTGGAGTAAATTCCAAGATTTCTTAAAAGGCGAGGTGCGCTATACGTCGTTAGTAAAACAATTCCCTGCCGAAGCAGAAGAGTTATTCAAAGCAGCTCAGAAAAATGCTGAGTGGCGTTATAATGGCTATAAACGCAATGCAGGAATGTAATTGAGGCATAATTATAATACGCCTATAAAAAAATCCCGTTTCTAATTTTGGAGACGGGATTTTTTTTTTCAATGTAGAAAAAAACGTCTGCGCCATATTTTTATAAGATTTGGGCTTAATGGTCAAAACTGAGGATGAAATTGCTGTAATTGATTGATTTTTATATGTTTGCATCATTTTATAGAAATGGGTAAAAATTTTGCTTTTTTTGTAATTCTTTTCGATACTATTGTAAATTTTCTAATAGTATGAACGTTTATTTTAAGAATTACTCTATTATCCGTCTGATATATCAATATATAATCAATTTTCGAGCGCTTCCCTAAATTTATTAACTGCAATATTTTGCGTAGTCTGTTTTTTGTG
>JAISIO010000042.1 GCA_031262005.1 Bacteroidales bacterium | reverse complement strand
TCAATTTTCATCACAAACAATTGTGTTACACCATTTAACATAATGGCATATTTGAGCGCAACCAAATCTAACCAACCGCAACGGCGAGCGCGTCCGGTGGTTGAGCCGAATTCCATACCTACATCTTGCATTGTTTTACCGTCGGTATTGAATAATTCTGTTGGGAACGGACCGCTTCCAACGCGAGTGCAGTATGCTTTGAAAATTCCGAATACTTCGCCCACCGAGCGTGGCGAAATTCCTAAACCGGTGCAGGCTCCAGCCGAAATAGTGTTCGATGAAGTTACAAACGGATATGAACCAAATTCAATATCGAGCAATGTACCTTGTGCTCCTTCGCACAGCACTGCTTTGCCTGCCTGCATTTGTTTATTGACAAACACTTCGGTAGTTTCTATACGCAACGATTGCAGTAGAGCAATTCCCTCAAACCATTGTTTTTCGTAGGCGTCAATATCGAACGAATATTCGTAATTTTTCAGAATTTGCAAGTGATTGTTTTTACATTCGGCGTAGCGAGTTTCAAAATTATTCACAATATCGCCCACTCGTAAGCCGTGACGAGCAATTTTGTCGGTATATGTAGGACCAATTCCTTTTTTCGTAGAACCTATTTTTTTGTCGCCTTTTGCATTTTCGTAGGCTTCGTCCAAAGCTTTATGCGTAGGCATTATAATGTGTGCTTTGGTTGAAAGTATTATTTTGCTTGCCACATCAATTCCCTGTGCCGTGAGTTTATCCACTTCTTCTTTGAAAATATAAGGGTCAATCACCACGCCATTACCAATAATATTGATAGCATTTTCACGGAAAATACCCGATGGAATTGTGTGCAATACGTGTTTTACGTTGTTAAAAACCAATGTATGCCCGGCATTCGGACCTCCTTGAAAACGAGCAATTATATCGTAATTAGGCGTTAGTACGTCTACTATTTTACCTTTTCCTTCGTCGCCCCATTGCAGCCCTAAAAGAACATCTGCTTTCATGTATTTGTGTTTAAATTATTTTTTTCAAAAACCCCGTAAAAATACACAAAAAATATAATGGCGCAATTTTTTTTTAAATACTTTTTGTGGAAATAGTTAACAAGTTGACAAGTAAACGAGTTAATAAGGTGAAAAAATAAATTATTAGTTTTTAATTATCAAAATGCGCTAATTTGCAATTATTCTCGATAAAGTGGTATCAATGTTATTGTTTATCCGGTTGCTCAGTTATCGAACTCTCGGAAATATTTATCAAGCGAATACCGTGCTTGGGGTTTCATAGTTTGACTGCAAACCCGTTTTTCTATATACTTATGGTATGCCGCTACAGCAATCATAGCAGCATTGTCGGTGGTGTACACCAGTGGAGGTAGATAGGTTGCTATGGCATTTTGTTCGCCAAAGGCTTGAATTGTATTTCGCAAACCCGAGTTTGCAGCCACTCCGCCGCCAATCGTAAGATGTTTTACACCCGTTTTTTTTACGGCTTTACGTAATTTATGCATAAGCATTTCAACTATACAGTGTTGAATTGATGCACATAAATCAGATAAATTCTGTTGTATGAAATCAGGATTTTTAGCAATTTCTTTTTGTAAAAAATACAATACCGATGTTTT
The DNA here is from genome assembly GCA_031262005.1 of Bacteroidales bacterium. Lineage (GTDB taxonomy): Bacteria > Bacteroidota > Bacteroidia > Bacteroidales > UBA1715 > WQTX01. Next base: position 928 of record JAISIO010000042.1, on the reverse strand, counting down.
GAACCCACTAAAACTGTAATCATAACCGGCTATTTGGGGTTTGTTAAACGCAAATGCGTATGGATTGCCTTGTTGTGCAAGCCTGTCGATATGCGGTCCCCCGGGATAAGGTAATCCTAAAAGTTTTGCACATTTGTCGAATGCTTCACCGGCGGCATCGTCAATGGTTGCGCCTATAATTTCCATACGATTGTAATCGTGTGCAAGTATAATTTGCGTATTACCGCCCGACACGAGCAAACAGATAAACGGAAATTGCGGTTTTGGCGGTTTGTAAGTTTCGGTTTCTATAAAACTTGCCAACACGTGTGCGTGTAAATGGTTCACGCCGATTAATTTGCATTCATGAGCGAGTGCAAATCCTTTTGCAAAAGAAACTCCCACGAGCAACGAACCAAGTAATCCGGGACCAACGGTACAAGCAACCGCATCAATGTCTGAAATGGAAGTTCCTGCATCGCTCAGAGCTTGATGTACCACTGGAACTATATTTTGCTGATGCGAACGAGATGCTAATTCAGGCACAACACCGCCATAGCGTTCATGAATTTTTTGACTCGCAATGCAATTCGATTTCACAATACCATTATGTATAACAGCTGCCGAAGTGTCGTCGCATGAAGATTCTATGGCGAGGATTGTAGTTTTCATAGAGTGCCAAAATTAGTAGCTAACAAAAATTTCGGCAAAGGTATTATAATTTCCAATTCTTTACTATGCAAGTTTTTTTATTTCTACGCATATCAATACATACCGCAATCTCTCAACTGGAGTTTTCTCGTTGGCTTGTTTCGGTATCTCCCAAAAACTCCTACTTTTGCAGCCAAAATTATAATGATGCAACAATCAACCGCTATAGAACTTCCTTCAAACCGAAAAATTTGGCAAATATCCTATCCGCTTATGATTGGTTTGCTTGCCGAAAATT
>JAISIO010000035.1 GCA_031262005.1 Bacteroidales bacterium | reverse complement strand
GGCAATATACACAAAAAGCAATGCGCCGCTTAGAGGGTGGAACAGAAGCACTGTGGAACACACAATGATTAAAATACCAAATACAAGATACCAGCCCCAATTGGTGTTTCCTACTTGTTTTAAATCTACCGAAAATCCAATAACGGAAAAACCTCGAAACATAAACCAAAATGCTACCAAGAACGGAATGACGGCTAAACTTAATTCGGGAATGGATATAAGCAATATTCCGAATAATAAATCAATAATACCACTTGCTAAATACCAGCCCCAGCCCGATAAGGTTTTGCGATTGGAAATGGAAAATGTAATTTCAAAAATTCCGGCAACAAACATACCGATACTAAATACTAAGGCTAACGCCATATACGTTAAGCCGGGCGTGAACATCATTACAATGCCTAATGCCACGAACAAAATGCCTAAAACCAACGATAGCCACCACAATTTTACGGCTTCGTTTACTTCTTCAATTATTGTTTTCATAATTTTTTTATTTTATTGTTTTACTTATACCCCAACCCCTTTAGGGGGATTTAGGGGGTGAAACTTATGGGTGAAATAACGGATATTCAATTATTTTTTTTGAAATATTTTCTGTTCAATCAGTTCTTTTGGTAATTTTTTTGTGCAAAAGAACCAATCCCATTTGGTTACATCTTTGCCCGGATTTTCGGTTCGTGCGTTGGCAGATTCCATTGTTCCCGGAGCAGGAAGTACCACTTCGTCGCCCAGACGCCAATCTGCAGGAAGGGCAACTTTGAATGCGTCGGCAGTTTGCAATCCAATGAGAACGCGCTTCAATTCATCGAAATTACGTCCTAAGTTCAAAGGATAATACAGAATGGTACGAATAGTGCCTTCGGAGTCTATAAAAAATACTGCGCGCACGGCTTTTGTATCGCTTTCTCCCGGTTGTATCATGCCGTATTTGTGTGCAATTTCCATTTTAATGTCATCAATCAAAGGAAAGGTGATTTCAATATTTTTCATATCTCGGTATTGAATTTTCTCTTTGATAGTACGCAGCCAAGCAATGTGGCTCGAAAGACTGTCGATAGAAAGTCCTATTAGTTGACAATTCAAATCGTCAAATTCTTTTTGAAGACTGCCGAATGTTATAAATTCCGATGTGCAAATGGGCGTAAAATCGGCAGGGTGGCTGAATAAAATAACCCATTTTCCTTTGAAATCTTCCGGAAAATTAATTTGTCCCTGTGTTGTGTTTGCTGTAAAAGCAGGTGCTTTTTCTCCAAGGCGAGGCATTGGAATGTACGTTGCTGTTGTTTCCATAATAGTACGTGTTTAATGATTAGTATAATTCTTTTTGTATTTCCTGATAAGCTGGTGTTAGGTTAAAAATACGGTGCACGAAAGGACACTGCGGGTAAATTGTATATCCGTTTTCTTTAGCGAATTTAACTGCTGCGGCAACTAATTTTACGCCAACTCCATGACCTCTATATTGGCTGATAACTCCCGTATGGTCAATAACAAAATGATTGTCTCCACGCCACACGTATGTTAATTCTCCAATTGTTTTATCGTTTTCTATTGCGAGAAAAAATCCTCTTTTATCTCTATCGGTATGTTCTATTTTCATACTATGCTGTTTTTATGTTTTGAACGGTTTTAAAATATTACTTCAACTTCTCTCCTCTATCACCCTTGGTTTGTAGTGCGGAGCCGAAACTATATTTTTAGAAAGCTTCCGTAATTGTCCGCGCCGGTTTATTCTCCCTTGTATTGTTCGTCGTTTTGTTCGTATTTTTCTTTATAGCATTCTTCATCGAAAGCCATTTCAATAATTAACACATGCGCTTCGGTATTGGCTGTAATGGTAATGTCTTCTTTTACAATTTCCAAAGCATCGCGCATATTCATGTGAATGCCGTTCACCGTAGCCTCGCCTTCAAATAGCACCAAATATGCCTGTCGGTCGTTTCCTACCCGAAAGTCTATCTGTTTTCCTTTTGAAAGAATGGTGGAATACATATTTATATCGGCGTGAATTTTGATGGGTGCCGCATTTTCGGTATTCTCATACGAAGTTGCCATTGGTAGCCATTTGTTAAACCGGTCTTCCAATTTGAAACGGTAATCGCCGTAGTTTGGCGTGTATCCTATTTTATCGGGAAAAATCCATATTTGCGCAAATCGAAGCTCGCTGTCTCCCCAATTATATTCGCTGTGAGTTACACCCCTTCCTGCACTCATGTATTGAGACTGACCTCGAGTGAGCGTATGCGCATTGTTCATACTGTCGCGGTGAGAAAGTTCACCTTGTATAACATACGATATGATTTCCATATCGCGATGTGGATGTGTGTCGAATCCTTCTCCTGCTTGAACAATATCATCGTTCACAACTCGAAGTGCCCCAAAACGAATATTATCGGGGTTGAAATACTCTGCAAAAGAAAAGTGAAAATGGCTATCTAACCAACCGTGTCGTCCTCTTCCCATTTTTTTACTGTCAATGTACTTAATCATAATAAAGCCTCCTTGTATTTAGTTGATAATAAAAAATATAATTATTGATATTACTATTGTTTCTCTATGTCTTTTCCTGAGAGAAGTTGATACTGAATTTTCGATGTATCGTTGTAGACCAAAAATAGGCAAACAGTATCAAAAATCAATGCCAATTGAGTATGATTTTCGTCATAATTTTCCAGAATAATTGTGTGAGTTAAAGCTATTGGTTGATAGTTTTGAAGAATATTGAAACTATGATTATGAGATTGTTGTGGGTATGTAGTTCAATTGTTATAATTCACAATCCTTAGTTCTGAAAATTATCGGGCACTTCTAATAATTAACTACTTGCATATTAGCTATATACGTTGTATATTTGCATACAATAAAACGGTAGATTATGTCACGTGCAGCGAACTATAAAGCCAACGGTCGGATAG
>JAISIO010000034.1 GCA_031262005.1 Bacteroidales bacterium | reverse complement strand
CTGAAAGATTCTTTCGGTAATTTATATGAAAAGAATCCCGATGATATGCACCGCCGTTTGGCAAAAGAATTTGCCCGCATAGATCAAAAATATGCCGACCCAATGAGCGAAGATCAATTTTTTGAACTTTTGAAAAATTTCAAATATATTGTTCCGCAGGGAAGTCCTATGGCTGGAATTGGCAATAAATTCCAAATCTCTTCGCTATCGAATTGCTTTGTAATCGGACATAAAAATCCTGCCGATTCGTATGGCGGAATTTTGCGCATAGACGAAGAACAAGTACAATTAATGAAACGCCGCGGCGGTGTGGGACACGACCTTTCACACCTGCGCCCATCGGGAAGCCCTGTCAATAACAGTGCTCTTTCGTCCACAGGCGTGGCTTCGTTCATGGAACGCTATTCAAACTCTACCCGCGAAGTGGCGCAAGACGGCAGACGCGGTGCATTGATGTTAAGTATTTCTATAAAACACCCCGATGCCGAACGCTTTATTGATGCAAAATTAGAAGCCGGAAAAGTTACCGGAGCAAATATATCGGTAAAAATAGACGATGAATTTATGCGTGCTGTGAAAGAGAATACTCTGTACACACAGCAGTATCCAATAGATTCACCGAATCCTACTATAAAAAAAGAAATAAACGCTCGCAGTTTGTGGAACAAAATAGTATTCAACGCATGGAAATCAGCTGAACCGGGAATTTTATTTTGGGATACTATTTCGCAAGAAGCTATTCCCGACTGTTACAGCGACTTGGGCTTTAAAACCGTTTCTACCAATCCATGCGGCGAAATTCCGCTATGCCCCTACGACAGCTGTCGATTGTTGGCTATCAATTTATATGGCTATGTTGAAAACCCATTTACCGACAAGGCAAAATTCAATTTCGATTTGTTCAAAACACACGTGCACCACGCACAGCGCATGATGGACAACATTATAGATATGGAGCTTGAAAAAATTGATGCCATTATTGAAAAAATTGATTCCGACCCTGAAACATTTGATGTAAAACGAGTTGAAAAAGAATTGTGGCAAAAAATTAAATCGAAAGCACTCGAAGGTCGCCGTACCGGAATTGGTATAACTGCCGAAGGAGATATGCTGGCTGCCCTTGGTTTACGCTATGGCACCGACGAAGCAACCGATTTTGCTGTAGAAGTACAAAAGACATTGGCAATTGAAGCCTATCGCGCCTCAATGGAAATGGCAAAAAGCCGTGGTCCGTTCAATGTGTATTGCGCCGAAAAAGAACAAAACAATCCGTTTATTCTACGCATAAAAGAAGCCGATCCGCAATTGTACCGCGATATGCAAAACTACGGCAGACGTAATATTTCTATGCTCACTATTGCTCCAACGGGTTCTACAAGTCTTATGACCCAAACCACTTCGGGCATTGAACCGGTATTTATGGTATCGTACTTGCGCCGCAAAAAAGTAAATCCTAATGATAAAAATGTAACTGTATCGTTTGTTGATGAAGTGGGCGATAGCTGGGAAGAATACCGTGTATTTCACCACAATTTCATAACATGGCTTATGGCGAATGGCAACAATGCTGACTATGCAAAAACCTGTTCGCAAGAAGAGTTAAATGCCTTGATTGCAAAATCGCCGTATTACAAAGCTACCGCCAACGATGTGGATTGGCTGAAAAAAGTAGAAATGCAAGGTAAAATGCAAAAATGGGTAGACCACTCAATAAGTGTAACTATCAATTTACCCGAAACTGCTACACAAGAATTAGTTGGCGATTTATACATTCGAGCATGGGAAGCCGGCTGCAAAGGCGTTACGGTGTACCGTGAAGGTTCTCGTTCGGGAGTTTTGGTAGCCGACACTAAAAAAACCGAGCAAAAAACGGAACCAAGCACAGCATTTATCCCAACACAACGTCCCGAAAGTTTGGAAGCCGAAGTGATGCGTTTCAACAACAACAACGAACTGTGGGTTGCCTTTGTGGGTTTGCTCGACGGACATCCTTACGAAATATTTACCGGTAGAATTGATGAAGATATATTGCCGATTCCAAAATCAATCAAAAAAGGACGGATTGTAAAAGTAAAAGATCCGGGAAAACCATCGCGCTACGATTTTAAATATACCGACCGACATGGCTATGAAAATACCTTTGCAGGACTATCACGAACATTCGATCAAGAATTCTGGAACTATGCTCGGTTGATTTCGGGAATTTTACGCCACCGTATGCCAATAGAAAGTGTGGTAAACTTAATTGACTCATTAAGCGTTGATAGCGAATCGATTAACACATGGAAAAACGGTGTAGTACGTGCATTGAAGAAATTTATACCAAACGGTACAAAGGTAAACAGCGGAGAAAAATGCCCTTCATGTGGCGGAACAAATTTAACACATCAAGATGGCTGTAATAAATGTATGGATTGCGGGCATTCAAAATGCGGGTGATACTATAATCTACAAATTGTAGCACGCAGATGACGCTGAAAAACAGATATACATAGACCTACGTAAATCCGTTTAACCCGCATCATCTGCGTGCTTTTTAAAACCTAAGCAACACAATGAGAAACATACTTTTTACATCAATAGCATGTTTCGTAATACACACGAACACAATGGCACAAAACAGTAGCGATTTCAACTATCACGTTGATAGATTTGCAGATATTGAAGTTCTGCGTTACCAAGTACCGGGTTTTAACGAATTAACATTGCAACAGAAACAATATATTTATTATCTGTCGCAGGCGGCTATGGCAGGGCGCGATATTTTGTTCGACCAAAATTATCGCTATAATCTTGCTATTCGTACTGTATTGGAAACTATGTATGTGCATTACACCGGCGACCGAAACAATGAAGATTTTAAACAATTTGAAATTTATTTGAAACGGATTTGGTTTTCCAATGGCATACATCATCATTACTCTACGGATAAAATTCTGCCCGAATTTTCCGAAGATTTTTTAATGCACGCATTTGCTTCTTTGCCGGACACTGTAAAATGGAGCATTGAAAATGATTTACGAGAGAATGTTTTTGATGGAGCGACACACCCATTCAGACAACTTGTCAGCATTATGTTTGACCCTACAATTGCTCCTAAACGAGTAAATCAAACCGAAGGACAGGATGTAATCATAACTTCTGCCAACAATTATTATTTGCAACCAGCTTTTAAATGTCTAAAAAGTAGTAGTAAGCCCATAACTTCAACCAATACACCTCTTAGCCAACAAGAAGTTAAAGATTTTTATAATGCACAACGAAATCCTAACGACCAAACGCCCGTTTCCTATGGTTTGAATAGTCGTTTGGAAAAAAATGAAGATGGAAGTTTACAAGAAAATGTATGGAAAATCAATGGAATGTATTCCAAAGAAATTTCAGAAATTATTTCTTGGCTCGAAAAAGCAAAAACCGTAGCCGAAAACGACAAACAAAAAGAAATAATTTCCTTACTGATAGACTTTTACACCAGCGGCAACTTAAAAACGTTTGACGATTACAGCATTGCATGGGTAAAAGATACGGCTTCGCACATTGATTTTGTGAACGGATTTATAGAAACCTACGGCGACCCGCTCGGCATAAAAGCAAGTTGGGAAAGTATTGTGAATTTTAAAAATATTGAAGCCAGCAACCGTACCGAAATTATAAGCAAAAACGCTCAATGGTTTGAGGACAATTCGCCTGTTGATACGCGTTTCAAGAAAGACAAAGTAAAAGGAGTTTCGGCAAAAGTAATTACTATGGCTATGCTTGGCGGCGATTGCTACCCTCATACGCCAATTGGTATCAATCTGCCAAACTCTAATTGGATACGCGAAACACACGGCTCAAAATCGGTAACAATTGACAACATAACCGATGCCTACGATAAAGCTTCGCAAAGTTCCGGTTTTGCCGAAGAATTTATGTTCAGCCAAGTAGAAATAGACCGCAAACGCAAATATGGCAAACTTGGCGACGACCTGCATACCGACCTGCACGAGTGTTTGGGACATGGTTCCGGAAAACTCTTGCCGGGTGTAAGTCAAGAGGCATTAGGAGTGTATGGCGCAACTATTGAAGAAGCTCGTGCCGATTTGTTTGCCCTCTATTATTTAGCCGACCCGAAATTGGTTGAACTCGGACTTTTACCCGACCAAGAAGCATATAAATCAGAATACTACGGGTATATGATGAATGGATTACTTACGCAAACCATTCGTATAGAATTAGGAAAAGATATTGAAGAATCGCACATGCGCAACCGTGCTATGATTGCTCAGTGGGTACTTAATAATACAACTGCAAGCACTATTGAAATAACAATAAAAGATGGTAAACACTTTGTGAAAGTAAATGATTACAAAAATTTACGTGTATTATTCGGCGCATTATTACAAGAAATTCAACGCATAAAATCCGAAGGCGATTTTGAAGCAGCAAAAAAACTTGTAGAAGATTACGGGGTAAAAATCGACAAAAACCTTCACGCCGAAATGTTGGAACGCTACAAAAAACTCAATCTTGCCCCGTATAAAGGCTTTATAAACCCGGTTTATACGCCTATTGTGAATGAGCAAGGCGAAATAATTGATATTTCTATTGATTACACCGAAGGATATGTGGAGCAAATGTTGCGTTACGGACAAACTCAACAAAGCACAACTCAAAATCAGAACTAAAAACACTCTGTTTCAGTGTCCTTTTTGAGGAAAATGAGTATGCAAGCAGAGCGTAACTAATTGAAAAAGGCTTTTGTTACATAACGGCGATTTGTTTCAATACTGCAATAGAAGACTTCGGCAAAACACGAAACTGCAAACGCCGCTACAACCCATATCACATCGGGGAAAAACATCACTCCTATGGCTGCCGGTATAACGAACAATAGCAAAGATTTAGCCTGATTTTTGGTGGCTACATAATACCGATTGTGCGGAACGAACACAAAATTAAAAAAGCAATCAACTATCAACGTGGAGTAAATGGTTGTACTCAGAATTATAACCAACGGATATGCAGCAAGCATAGTTTTCCCGCCGAGTACAAGCACAGCCCAATAACTACACAAGGCTACGAGAAGCGTAATTGCAACACCTGCTCTCGTATTAAACTTGAATATTTTACGGACTTTTGCTTGTGTCAAATTATTGATAACACCGGGAAAAATAGCGCTATTGATACTACTCGTAACTATGCGAGGAATTGAAACTATTTTATAAGCCAAATCCCACAAAGCCACACTACTCATACCCAGAAACGAGCCGACAATAAACGTAACCGATTCTTGTTTCAATCGTTCCAACGCATTAACACAAAAAAACGGCAGAGATTCTGCCAAAACGGGTTTTAATGTACGTAGCGAAATCAACCGAATTTTGATTTTATCAACAATCTGTATGTAAAAAAATGCGTAAAAAGCGCCTAATAATGGAAAAACAGACACAATTAATGCATAGTTAAGTAAATCGTCGGGCGATTGTACAAATATGAAAATCAATGGAATAGTTAGTAATCGTGAAACGATATTAATGCCGGTTACAAGTTTCATTTGCTGTATTCCTTGAAAATAACTAACCGGAAATACTACGCTGATGAGCGTTGTTGAGAACACAATGAGATACAACAAATAATGTTTTTGCATAAACGGAATACACAGCAGCAATGCGGCAAGCATAATTCCGCACACGAGAAACAAACAAATTTGAGCGGTAAATATTTCCGACAAAACGATACTTTTACATTCCGCATTATCTTTATTCATCGAAATTTTTTTCAAAGTGGTCATTTCAAATCCGAATGTTATTATCATATTGAGAATTTGAACATTAGAAAGAATAAAAATATACGTTCCATACGCCTCTTTTCCCAACACTCGAATCAAATAAGGATATAACAACAAGGAAATCAATAAATTGAATCCTTGCAAAAATGTCATAAAAAAATAATTTTCAGCTATTTTTTTATGTGGTTTTATGGAGTCGAATAGTTTCATTCAAAAAGTAATTTCAATGCTGCAAGCAGTGTTAATACTTGTGTTTTTTCGATAATACCGCCTGTTTTATAAAGCACTATTGCATCGGTTTGTAATTCGGCGTATTTTTCGAGTTTGTGTATATGTTCTTCAAAATAATTATCCACATATTTTTGTACTTCCGGCGTAGTATCATACCAGAGTTGTTCGGGGTTCATTCCTTTTTTCCACATTGAATGTGTAAAGGGAAGACGTTTTTCCATAGCTCGTTTATAGCGATAATAGCACAACAGTATCTCATTATTTGTGGGCTTCCCTCCTATTGTTTCCCACGTAAAGTTCGCTGCGTCGGGATATTTTTTCCGTATCCATTCAACATATATTCTTCTACCGTATCGTAATTTTTGTGGAATAGACAAAGCATAACTCATAAAATCGGGTTCAAGAAAAGGCGATGAACTTTCGCCGAACACATCATAAAACAAAAACCCATTGTTTTCGGCTGCAAATGCATAATTATACATGAGATACAACTCTTCATTTGCATAATCATCTTTATATCTGTTTGTTATAAACGTTGCTTTTTTCCACAATTCAGCGTGCAATTCGTTGTGTTTTTTGGGTTTAAACTGACTAAAACTCCCCATAATTCTATCGCCAATAGTTCCCGTATGCAACAAACCAACGTTGGGTACTGTATAATTACACAAAGCCTCGAATGCATGGCTGGCACCGGAATAGAGCGTCAATCCATCGTTCACTTTCACCACATCATCAATTGCCATCAGTCCGTATGCCGATAAATGCCACATATGCAGAGGCAGATTATATGTTTGTGTTATTTCTCGGGCAATAATTTCATCGGCATAATTTTCTTCCGAAAAACAAATACACTGAATAGTAGATATTTGATTGTGCAAGGCAACAAGTGTTGTCATTCTGGAATCGAGTCCGCCACTCAATGTTGATACACTTGTGAAACCATGCCTCTCATCTTGATTATATTCAAGATTAATTGCACGTTTGAATTTTTTATCTAAATTTTCAATTATATCTCCTTCATTATCTGTTGTTTCTGCAATATTATTCAAATGGAAATAAAAGTCTTTCGTTGCTGAACAATTATTTTCCATACTGAGATATTCGCCAGCCCTGAGTTGTTTCACTTCGTGTACCAACGTCAAATTTTCGTACATACAACCATGAGTAAGCAGCAAATATGCAGCTTCAACATTCAAACTTTTTGCAATATTCAACTCGTCTAACTTTTTCACGAGCGTGAATAAATCAGTAGAGAAAATACAATAGCAGTCATTTTCAAAATAAAAAACTTTTTTCGTTCCTGAATGATTATTGAAAAGAATATGTTTGTTCTCCTTTTTGAGAAACATATATCCGGCAAAATTGCCTGTAAATTCTTTAAAGAAACGGCTCTGTGTGTAAATTTTTGAAATAAGTTCTTCGTAAGTGCTAACGCTATATTTAGTGAAAAGCAATTGTAAATTGGTTATAACACCCTCTGTTACAATAAAAAAATTATCAGTTTCAATCCACAGTTTTTCATCAATAAAGCGTTTTGCTGTATTTTGCTCAACGAATACCTGCATAAAACTTTTGTTCCGCACAATGTGTTCCGCTTGAAAATCAAATGGTGTTTTCCAACAAAACGATTGTTCTACCCCTTCCTTATTTTTTGATATTACAACAGCAAACCCCAACATATTACATTACTGATTTATAAATCCGTACAAGTTCCTTTCCCACAGTTTCATAGCTATATTTTTGCGCCTCTTTGCTAATTGTTTCGGCGTCGTATTTTTCAGCATTATCGAGCATATACTCCATTTTTTCGGCTAATTCTCTTTCATTACCCACTTCCACCAATATTCCGTTTGTTTCATGTATCATTTCGGGAATACCAGCAACACGAGTAGCAACAACCGGTTTCCCGGCAGCCAAACTCTCCGAAATTACCACAGGTGCGTTATCATAATTGGAAAACATCACAACAAAATCGGCTCGTTTCAAATACTCTTCCACTTTTGGAGGAGCAAGTTCTCCAACAAATTTCACCATATTTTCGGGGAAATGTAAGCGTGTATATTCGTCATAACACAGCGTAAAATCTCGCCCGTATCCTACTATAATAAGTTCAAAATCACTGCGGTTTTCCGACAATAGTTTCGCTGCACGCACTATTCCGCACACATTTTTTACCTTTTCATCAAAACACGAAATATGTAGCATAATTTTTTTCGCACCCCCTTCCTTTTTTTCGTGCATAAAAAAGAAATCATCGACCACATTGTTCACAATAATTGTGTTTTTGTGGTGAATATTACAATTCAACATTGCTATTCTCAAATAATTAGAAACCAGCATAAGAGCAGCAGCCCGTTTTACCACAAATTCCGTAATTCGTTTACGCACCCAACCTTCATACGAATTATTTTGAGGCATATAGCGGCTCCAGTGTTCAATAATTGTATATGGTATTTTCTGCGAAATTTTCAACAAATATGCCAAAATAGCCGTGCGTGTCAATATATTCACTTGAGTAATATCGGGTTTTCCAAAGCTCTGTTTTACTGTGGTATATCCCTTGATATACGCACGAGCATAATTGATAGATTTCGATATTTTTTGCAAAAACCTGTTTTTAGAAAACGGAAAATACACATAAGTTTCTCGCACATTTTCACATTGCTGTTCTATAATTTCAAATCGCCTAATAGTTTCATCATCATGCACATACAACACGCACACATCGGCATAGCGAGCAAGGGCTTGAGCGTGTTTACGAACGAACAAGCCAGCCATTGCATCGAAGCGATGCGGATACCATGCCGATAGAAACAGTACTTTCATCTATCAAAAATTATGCGAGGGCGCAAACGCCGAATTTGACAATATGGGTGTAACCGTGCGCCAAATCCTTTGTAAAATCTGGCAACACCGTCTATTTGCGAACCTTCAAAATCAAAAATAATAGAACGTCTGGCATATCGGCGAATAATGCTGTTTACAATAGCAAACATTGCCATTGTTTTTTTTCCTTCGTCATTAGAAATCGGCAACCAATAAATCAATCTATTTTTTGAATGCAATATACAGAGCGATGCAATTAATGTATTTTCACCACTATATGCACCATATAACGATATTTTTTTCCGCTCAAAACCAGTGCAAATTAATTGCGATACAATATTTTTATCTGGTTCGGAATAATTCTTTGTTGTAGAACAATACAAATCTAAAAATTCGTGTGGCGCAAACATTTCGGTAATTACAATGTTCGATTTTTCTATCTTCGCAATATTCCGTTGGGTATTATGCGAAAATGTTTGAAACAACTCATCATAGTTTTGTTTCAAATCAAGCTCATAATTAGGTAATTGCCGTGATTTTTCAAGCACATTTTCGGAATTCAATTGTAAGCAATAACTTTTGTATGGAATATTATCCACAAATTGCTGCAATATATCTGCACCTATTTTTTGTTCCGAAAAAACACCCAATTGCTGTGTTACAATAGGTTGCACAAGATATGCAATACCGTATTTTTTTTTTCGAGGTAAAGGCATCACTGCTTTATAATCGTCTAAAATCAAGGCTTCCCAACCGGGAGAAACAATATTCAAATACCACGATTGGGCATAAACGAGCGAATTGTATGCCTTGTTTATACAAGTATCCCATTTTTCAAAGTCAATTTCGTGATGTTTATAATGCCTCATGAACGGTAATTTAGAACAAACATACGAAATAGCCGATAACTACGCAAAAAATAAATCGGAACCTCAAAAAATATCACATTGAAAAACAAATATTTACCAAAATTGCACTAAAAAAAATAGAAAAAAATTTTGAGAACCCTTGCAGGGTAAAAATTTTTATCTACATTTGCAACGCAATTGCGAGAGTAGCTCAGTTGGTAGAGCACGACCTTGCCAAGGTCGGGGTCGCGGGTTCGAGTCCCGTCTCTCGCTCATTCCGGAGCCTTGGTGGTGGAATTGGTAGACACGCAGGACTTAAAATCCTGTGGACATTAGTCCGTGCGGGTTCAATTCCCGCCTGAGGTACATAAAAAATAAGAGACGAATGTTTGTTCGTCTTTTTTTATGCAAAAATGTGAGATATTTTCGTATTTTCGCTCCATAAATAAAAGAAACTATGATTATAGTAGCAGATAGCGGTTCCACAAAAACAGACTGGTGTATTATCTATGGTAATAAAACTCACTCGTTTCAAACCTTAGGCTTAAACCCCTACTTTGTGAATAGTGTCGGCATTACCACTATTGTGCGCGAACAATTTCCTGCACACCTATCTCCTTTCGATATTTCACATTGCTATTTTTTTGGTGCCGGCTGCATGAATACCGAATCACAGTATACAATACAACAAGGCTTACACAATGTATTTACCCACGCCACAATACACGTAGAAAGCGATCTGTTCGGAGCTGCTCGCGCAAGTTTCGACCATCAGTCGGGCATTGTGTGTATATTGGGAACAGGTATGAGCATAGGCTTTTGGAATGGTTCGGAACTTGCCCATATATTGCCATCGTTAGGTTTTATTTTGGGTGATGAAGGAAGCGGTGCTTATCTTGGCAAAATGCTCATAAAAGCAGTATTTACCGAGCAATTACCGAAGCACTGTATTGATGATTTTTTTGCAACTTACAATACCAACCTTACCGATATTCTGCACAATGTATATAAAGAGCCGTTTCCTAACCTCTATTTAGGCGATTTTACCCGTTTTTGCGTAACACACAAACATGAAAAAGCCATGCAGCGTATTATCATCAACGCATTTCAGGAATTTACGCAACTTCATGTGCTCAAAATAGCGCAGCAAACTCACTGCAATTCTATTCGTTTTGTAGGATCTATAGCCTATCATTTTGAAGAATTTTTGGCTCCTCTTTTGCTCAATCACGGAATTTCCATACATGGCATTATTCAAAAGCCTATTGACGGACTACGACGATATTTCCAATCGTACACTCTGTAAACAGCGACAATGGGGCATACCCCATTGTTTGTGTGGGCGTATAATAACGCCCCTACATTTTTCAACTTCGTTTCAATTCATCAACCACCATTGTACGATTTTCTGCGCCAAATATTGCACTACCGGCAACAAGTACATCAGCTCCTGCTTGAGTCAATTGGCGGCAATTGGTAGCGTCTACTCCCCCATCAACTTGTATGAGTGCTTGCGAATTTGTTTGCTCAATCAATTCTTTCAAACGAGCAATCTTTTGCAGCGATTGTGGAATAAATTTTTGCCCGCCAAATCCGGGATTGACTGACATAATAAGTACCATGTCCACATCACACAGAATATCACGCAGCAAATCAACCGAAGTGTGCGGATTGAGCGCAACACCAGCTTTCATACCTTGTTGTTGAATTGCCTGCACAGTGCGATGCAAGTGCAAGCAGGCTTCATAATGCACACACAAAATATCGGCACCTGCTTGTTTGAATTCGGAAATATAGCGTTCAGGTTTTTCAATCATAAGATGCACATCAAGAGGCTTTTGTGCTGTTTTTTTGATTGTTTGCACTATGGGTAAACCGTAAGAAATGTTAGGAACAAACACGCCGTCCATTATGTCCAAATGAAACCAATCGGCGTTGCTGTTGTTTACAAAATCAATATCGTGTTGCAAATGCAAAAAATTTGCAGAAAGCATTGAGGGGGAAACTATTGCCATTTTTTTAATAACTGAATGATTGAATAACTGAATAATTGAATAACTGAGTATTACTCGGTTATTTAGATTGTAAGTTCGCCGTTTTCGTATTTTTTATATTTGAATGCTAAAAATGCTAAAAAATGAGTGATTGTTGCAAATGCAGCTTCGCTTGCTTCGCTAATTTTTTGCTGTTTCAAGCGCAAAAGCAACAAACCATAAACAGCTGTTATACAAGCATCTATTTCATTTTTAAGCGTATTGTTCGATTTTTCTATAATTTCGGCAATGTGCGGCATGGCAGCATTGAAGGCTTCTTTATATTTCACTTCTTCGGGATTTTTGAGAAGTGTAATATTTATGTCCGAAAGTTCCTGAACCAATTCTTTAAGTTGCATAAGATGTCCGCTGCGCTCAATGCCTTCGTGTTTCATAGCCGAAACAAATGCTTGAAACCATTGACGCGCTTCGTACTGCGAACTATCGTTCAAATTATAATGCGCAGCAATTTGCTCAAAATCAAAATTACAAGCACGAATAAAATCCTCTAACTGCCACATATAAAGAATGTATTCTATGATATTTTCGTTTCGTTTCTGTTTTGCTATGTGCATTTTGTTGATTTGTTGATTTGTTGTGTTTTAATGTTTGTTAATCACCCAATTTTTAGGATAGGTAATACTATAACGCAGTTCCATTTTTTTAGTTTCTCCTTTGTTAAGTGAGAAATCCCACGTAACTTTTCCACTATCTTTATCAAGCACAGCACCGGTATATTGCGCATCGGAAATTTCAATCTCCGACTGTCCCGAAATTGGAATTTGGTCGATTACTTGCATAGAAATCGGCGTTGATTTACCGTTACGCACCGCTATTTCCCACGCAAATGCCTCTTTTCGTTTTTGCCCTAAAAACGAACGTTCGTTAAAGTTTGTAATTGCTTTGCGTTCTACACTAATATTGTTATCTCTACCAAGCGAAAGTGCAATGGTATCGGTTGCTTGCTGAATAGTAAACATTGTTTCCCCCACGTAAGTTCCTTGGAAATAAATATTTGCCGCTCCCGAAAGAAAATTAAAAGGCTCTAAATTGGTAATTTTAGCCTGCAAAAACGCATTTTTATCAAGTTTTGGAACAGCTATATATTGATACACACTTGGCACTTGATGAGTGTTGATTGAAAGTAGCGAGCCTTCACCGCCTGATGCTACTGTTAGTTTTTCGCTAATTCCAAATTCAATTGTAGTTGTATTGTTTGTGGTGGTGGTTGCTGCAAATTTTGCTTTCTGAGGTACAGCATCTTCTTGTACCGCCACTCCCCTCGCTCTATCATACGCAAGAGTTACTTCTTCATATTGTGGCACTGAGCGAAAACCATACAACCCAACCGCTTTGTTTCGCGCATTTTGCTGCCGCACAATCCATTTTTGCAATTCTGGTGCAGTACCCGAAAGGCTTGGATTTCCGGTAGAAAGCGTTACTCCGATATTGTTCCATGCAATACCCGAATTTTGCAGCACTCGTGCTTTGTAGGTTATTGCCAAATCTTTATTTACGTCGTCCACACGTACATCATACAATGGTGTCCAACCAGCATCATTCATAAAATAACTTACGGCAAACTGTGCCTTTTGTGCTTTCGACGATGAAACGGTTATCTGCACCTCGCCCGTTGGCACATTGCGAGGAATATCACGCAATTGTTGGTTTATGTCGTTCAGTTTTTCGGCTATCGGCTCTAATTCAATTTGTTTTTGTTGCAATTTTTGTTTGTTATCAAGCATTCGACTACGATAAAAGTTCGCGATTTTTTCCAATTCCATCATTGTTATCGCCTGATTTTTACCGCTCAACTCCATATTTTTTTTGAGCAATTCTTCGTCCATTTTGAACACATTGATTTCATCGTTGAGTTTTTGCTGCTGAGCAAGCAAATCTTTTCGCTGTTTTTCAAGTGCTTGATAGTGGTCGGAACTTTCCTGTTTGGTCAAATAATTTACCTTGAAACTCACATCAAGAATAGTAAAATCGCCCGCTCCTGCAACTTGCAAACTCTGCTGCTCGGCAGTGTGTGAAAGTCGCGAAATGGTAACAGTGCACACTCCCGGGTAAATGTCAGCCGAAGCGGTATTGTGCAACGTTGCACCCTGTAAAAATACGGTTGCCGACTCTATGTGGGCATCAACGGTTATTCCGTTTGCTGTGGCGAATAGCGCACACAATACGGTAGAAAGAAATAAAATACATTTTTTCATGATGGTTATTAGATTTTAGTGGATATTCGATTGATATTAATAGATATTCGATTGAAAAAAATATCTATTGCTTTCTCTTACTAATTTGTAAACTACACTATTCCTTCTTTCAATAAATCGTGCAGATGAATTAACCCCACATATTGATTTTTGTCGGCAACAACCAACTGAGTTATGTTGTTGTTTTCCATAATTTCAAATGCCGTGATTGCCATATCGTCGAGCGTAACGTTTTTGGGATTTTTTGTCATTATGTCGCGTGCGCACAGCGTGTCAATTGCTGTGGTTTTTTCAAGCATACGGCGCAAATCGCCATCGGTAATTACACCGAGAATTTCATTCTGCTCGGTTACTACGGCTGTTGCTCCCATTCGTTTACTCGAAATTTCAATAATTACATCGGTAATTGATTGAGTGGGGAACACTTTTGGAGATTTTTCTTTACTATATATATCGTTCACACGCAAATACATACGCTTACCCAATGCGCCACCAGGGTGGTATTTTGCAAAATCGGCAGAGGTAAATTTGCGCTGTTCCAAGAGACACATAGCCAAGGCATCGCCCATAACTAACTGTGCGGTAGTACTATTTGTAGGAGCCAAATTGTGCGGGCACGCCTCTCGGTCGGCATGAGCGTATATCACATAATCGGCGTGTTCGGCAAGGTATGATTTCCGCTCCGAAACCATTGCAATAACAACGTTGTTGCCTCGTTTTAAGAGCGGTAAAAGCACCTTAATCTCAGGCGTATTGCCGCTTTTTGAAATACATATAATAACATCTTC
>JAISIO010000022.1 GCA_031262005.1 Bacteroidales bacterium | reverse complement strand
CCACGTTTGCGCAAACCTACAAGGTATGGAATTACCTGTGATTGCCCCAAATTGTCGGTCATGCCATCGTAAGAAATGTATAGAATGGTTTTCATTGTATTGCAAAAACGGAGTGCAATATTAAGTAAATATTCCGGCTTAATGCAATGATTTTTCAAAATATTTAACGCTCTTGTAGATACCTCGTTTCGAATAAAAATAATTTTTAATTATCAATTGTCAATTTTCAATTAAAATGTATCTTTGCACCTAACCAAGACGAGAAAAACAATGCTTATAGGTTTACTTATTTCTGCTCTCCTTATTTTTTTAAACGGTTTTTTTGTTGCTGCCGAGTTTGCTATAGTTAAGGTAAGAGCTTCACAAATAGAGATTTACGCTCCCCGAGAAAGTTTGGCACGCAAAATAGCTTTGCGCATGACCAAGCATTTAGATGCATATTTGGCAGCCACGCAACTCGGTATTACCATAGCAAGTATAGGGCTTGGTTGGGTTGCCGAAGGTACATTTGCAGAACTAATCTTGCGGCTATTCGACGCACTTGATCTCTCTATTACTTCAATTACGACTCACAAAATTTCATTTGTGTTATCGTTCGGTTTAGTTACGTTTTTGCACGTGGTGTTCGGCGAATTGGCTCCAAAATCGCTTTCTATTCGCTATGCGCTCAGAATTACGCTGCTTACGGCTATTCCGTTGCAAATTTTCTATTACATATTTATGCCTTTCATTTGGCTTTTCAACGGATTTGCCAATTTAATGCTTAGAGTGGTAGGTGTGCAAAATCAACATGAACATGAAACGCATTCCGAGGAAGAATTGCGCTTGCTTATTGGCGAAAGTCGCGAGGAAGGAAAAATTGATGCCAATGAATATGAATTAATACAAAATGTATTTGAATTTGATAACTATACGGTAAAACAAATTTTGGTGCCTCGCACACAAATCTGTGCTGTTCCCATAGAGACTACCGTAGAGGAAATGATTGGACAGTGTTTGCAAGAGGGTTTTACGCGAATACCTGTGTATGAGGAAACAATAGACAATATAAAAGGAATCATTCACGTAAAAGATTTGTTGAAACTCATTCATAATCCCGAAAAAACGGTGAAAGATGTGTTGCGACAGCCATATTTTGTATCGTCGAACAAACGAATTGTTGATTTACTCAGAGAATTTCAGCGTACCAAAACTCAAATTGCCATAGTTGTTGATGAATACGGCGGAACACTCGGAATAGTTACACTTGAAGATATTGTTGAAGAATTGGTGGGCGAAATTCACGATGAATTTGACGACGAAGAAAAAGCAATAGAAAAAATTAATGATCGTGAATTTACTATTTGTGCACAAACCGATATTGTAGAACTTAACCGTTCATTACCATATCCGCTACCGTTAAGTAGTGAGTATCAAACGCTTTCGGGATTGTTGATTCAGCAGTTTGGTAAAATTCCTGAAGTAGGCGAAAAAATTACGCTTGATAATTACATTGCAACAATTGTAAAGAAAAATAGGAATGTAATTACCTCAATAACATTAGAAATAGTAGATGGTGAAGAGGAGGAATAATTGACTAATCGGCTAACTGACGAACTTACAAACTTATTAACTTACCAACGAAACAAACTAAATATACATGGAAAGCACACAAGAAGTTATATTGTTATCAATAGCAGGAGTCGATAAACCAGGTGTAACTGCGTCTCTGACAAAAATTTTGGCACATTATGAAGCTGAAATTCTCGACATTGGACAAGCGGTGATTCACGACACGCTTTCGCTGGGGATATTGTTTCGTTTGCCGGAAACCGCTACAAGCGGACCTATTTTGAAAGAATTGCTTTTTAAAGCCTATGAAAACGATATTACTGCAAAATTCACCCCAATAGACGGCAAAACATACGAATCGTGGGTACAGCATCAAGGTAAAGACCGCTATATTGTTACCCTGTTCGGACGTTGTATAGAAGCCCGTCATATTGCCGAAATTACGCGCATACTATTTGCACAGCAACTGAATATAGACAATATTCAACGCTTGAGCGGTCGTGTATCGTTTATAAAAGAAAGTATTGAAAAAAATAGAGCGTGCGTGGAACTTTCGGTGCGTGGAACGCCGATTAACGAAAACGAAATGAAACGCGAATTTATGGAAGTGTCCAAATCCATAGGACTTGATATTTCTTTCCAAATTGATAATGCCTTTCGCCGCAATCGTCGCCTAATATGTTTTGATATGGATTCCACGTTAATTCAAACCGAAGTAATTGTGGAACTTGCACGATATGCTGGCGTGGAAAAAGAAGTGGAAGAAATAACCGAATCGGCTATGCGCGGAGAAATAGATTTTGCGGAAAGTTTCAAACAGCGCATAAAATTGCTTAAAGGAATTGACGAAAGCGTGTTAGACGAAATTGCTCGCAATCTGCCGTTGACCGAAGGTGCCGATAGATTAATTCGCACTTTGAAACGATTCGGATACAGAGTTGCCATACTTTCGGGCGGTTTTAGTTTCTTTGGACGGTATTTGCAAACCAAACTCGGCGTAGATTACGTGTTTGCCAACGAATTGGAAATTGTGGACGGCAAACTTACAGGCAATTATATTGGCGATATTGTGGACGGACAAATGAAAGCCGAATTACTGAAAAAACTTGCCTTTAAAGAAGATATTCACTTGGAACAGGTAATTGCCGTGGGCGATGGTGCCAACGATTTACCTATGATAAACATTGCGGGTTTGGGCATAGCGTTTCATGCAAAACCCAAAGTGCAGGAAAGTGCCGATAATAAAATAAGCACTATTGGCTTGGACGGCATACTGTATATGCTCGGTTTTCGAGATAGAGAAGTGGATTAATCCTACAAAAAGAATATCTTAGAATGTAGAGCATTACGCCGATTCATTATAACCATGCCTATATTATATTGTTGTAAAAATTCAAAATAAGTTCTTATGATGTACAAACTACGAATCATTTCCGATGAA
Source organism: Bacteroidales bacterium (assembly GCA_031262005.1). Lineage (GTDB taxonomy): Bacteria > Bacteroidota > Bacteroidia > Bacteroidales > UBA1715 > WQTX01. The sequence continues at coordinate 313 of JAISIO010000022.1, read as the reverse complement.
AACGAACTGTTTGTTCGCACAATAGAAATTTCGGAAACCGATACCTTTCTTTCGTTGCACAACGCAATTCAACAAGCCTGCGATTATGATGAATCGCAAATGGCTTCGTTTTTTATTTCTAATGATGATTGGGATAAATTGCAGGAAATTACGCTTATGGATATGTGCGACGAAGAAACCAAAACACTTGCAATGGATTCTACAATTTTGAACGAACATATTAAGCAGGTGGACGATAAATTGATTTATGTTTTTGATTTTTTTGCCGATAGAGCTATGGTTATTACATTGACCGATATTGTCAAAGAAAAAC
>JAISIO010000150.1 GCA_031262005.1 Bacteroidales bacterium | reverse complement strand
GTTGTTGGCTTCGGATTGGGAACGTTTGCGTTTTCCTACGCTCCGTTTCAAATTTCAGACGACTTGTCGAACGCCAGCACCAACGCCGGAAACAGAGGTAATGCACACAGTGAATATTTAGGACTTTTAGCCGAAACCGGCTTTATGGGCTTGCTGTGTTATCTTGCAATTATTATAACTACCATTGCTGCTGCTCTACGAGTATTCAAGCACAGTGCATCAGCCTTTTCTCGGCAAATGGCTCTCTTTTTATTACTTTCTCTATCAACGTATTACCTACACAGTTTCTTAAACAATTTCCTTGATATGGATAAAATAGCTTCATTGTTTTGGGGATTTATGGCTGTAATTGTGGTTCTTGATATTGACACAAAGAAAAAGGCTGAATTGTAGAATTCAGCCTTTTTAAATAAAGATATGAGAAATATCTTAGAAATTTTCTTCTTTCATTTGGAAATACGCTTGCGGATGAGCGCATGCCGGACATTTTTCCGGAGCTTCTTTGCCTTCGTGCACATAGCCACAATTAGTACATTTCCATTTTATGCTTTCATCTTTTTTGAATACCTTGCCACTTGTTACATTTTCCAATAAGCGACGGTAGCGTTTTTCATGTTCAACTTCCACTTTTGCTACCATACGGAATACCGTAGCTATTTCTTTAAACCCTTCCTTATCGGCAACATCGGCAAAGAGCGGATACAATTCAGACCATTCTTCATTTTCTCCTTCGGCAGCTGCTAATAAATTTTCAGCAGTTGTACCTATTTTTCCTGCAGGAAACGATGCGGTAATTTCAACCATACCTCCTTCCAAAAATTTAAAGAAGCGTTTTGCGTGTTCTTTTTCTTGCTCGGCTGTTTCGGTAAAAATTGCTGCAATTTGTTCAAAACCTTCTTTTTTTGCCTGACTTGCAAAAAATGTGTATCGACTGCGCGCTTGCGATTCGCCGGCAAACGATTTCAACAGATTTTTTTCTGTTTCTGTTCCTTGTAATTTCATTGTTCTTACTGTTTAATTATTATACAATATATTAACTATAATACGCTAATTGCTTGTACTAATCTAACCGATTTCTCCGATTAATCGTCCCAGCAATTAGGCATTGCTGCAATAATACGGAATTGTTTGCAAAACACAAAAATTTTTTTCATCAAAATTCACTTCGCACATATAGTGCTGCAGTCCATTGCTGACCAATAAAAACGGTGCTTTGAGTACAATATTGTAATGTGCAATCTGCGTAAGCGTATCATGCGAAACAGCTACAGTAGGGGCTTTACACTCTACTATCAATTGCGCTTTACCTTGTGAATTATAACACACAATATCCGCCCGTTTGGCTAATCCGAAAAGTTTTAATGAAACTTCAACATTCATAAGCGAAGGAGGGTAATTACGATGCTGAATTAAAAATTGCACAATATGTTGACGCACCCATTCTTCAGGCGTTAAGCATACGTATTTTTTGCGGATAGTGTCAAAAATAAACACAGTATCGCCTTGCTTTTTATACAAAAAATCAAATTGTGGAAGCGAAAGTTGATACATTTTTATTATTTTTGGGAGCACAACGAAATAGGTCTTACAACGTGTTTCGTTTACAAAAATACACAAAATATTGATTATGGACTATCAGCAAATTCTGCAAGATTTAGATAAAAAAATTTATTACCCCATCTATTTACTTTCGGGTGAAGAGCCATATTATATTGATAAAATTGCTGATAAAATTGCTGATTGCGTGCTCTCGGACGATGAAAAAGCATTTAACCAAACCATTATATATGGGAAAGATACTGACGTTCAATCGGTTAGTCAGTTAGCAAAACGTTTTCCAATGATGTCAAGCTATCAGGTAGTGATTGTGAAAGAAGCGCAGGATTTAAAAAAAATAGAAGATCTGCATTTTTATGCTGAAAATCCATTAAAATCAACTATTTTAGTTCTCTGTTATAAATACAAAAAATTTCCGGGAACAACAAAACTTGCTAAATTAGTCAAAAAAAATGGCGTTGACTACGAATCAACAGCTCTGAAAGAATGGGAAACAAGCAAATGGATAAAAGCATACGTAAAAGAATTTTCATATCAGATTGACGACGATACAGCAACGTTGTTGGCTGAATTTTTAGGAAATTCTATGCATAAATTGGCTAATGAAATTCAAAAATTAATGATTTTGTTACCCAAAGGTTCGGCAATTACTCGTAAAGATATAGAGCGCAACATAGGCATAAGCAACGAATACAACAATTTGGAATTAACCAAAGCATTCGGCAACAAAGATGTGCTGAAAGTACAACGAATATTACAAAGTTATGCGGCTAATCCCAAAGCAAATCCTATACAAGTAACCATAGCGGCATTGTTCGGTTATTTTCGTAAATTACTGATTTTGTATTTCTTACCTTCAAAAACCAATGAAGCAATAGCTGAAGCACTCAAAATCAGTCCGAATAATTTTGTAATCCAACAGTATATCAATGCGCAAAAACGCTATTCGGCAACGAAATTAGTGGAAATTATTGCTTTGCTGCGCCAGTATGATATGATGTCGAAAGGCGTAGATGTGGGAAGCACTTCGCAAGGCGATTTGATGCGAGAATTGGCTTTTAAAATACTTCATTGATTGAATAACTGAATAACGGAGTAATTGAAAATGCGCTTAATCAATACGCTATGCCTGCAAAAAGTAAAATTCTTTACATAGTTCCACACCGATTCAATCGAAGTCCGGGACAACGCTTCCGATGCGAGCATTTTATTCCTATTTTACAGCACGAAGGTTACGAAACTCGTTACGCTTATTTGTTAAGCAAATGGGACGATACCTATTTTTATAAAAAAGGTGCATATTTCTTTAAGTTACTTGTTTTTATCAAAGCCTTTTTTCGCCGTATGTACCACGTGTGTATTGCCAAACAGTACAATGTGATTTTTATTTATCGCGAAGCGTTTATGATTGGTACAACTTTGTTTGAACGTTTATTGAAACGCACTGGTGTACCTATTATCTACGATTTCGACGATAGTATTTGGCTGAACGATACTTCGGAAGGAAACCAAAATTTGGCGTGGCTCAAAAAAACGAGCAAAACCGATACTATTATTTCTTTAGCCAACGTGGTAATCGTGGGAAATGAATTTTTGGCACAACACGCACGACAGTTTAATTCAAATGTTTTTGTAATTCCTACTACTATTGATACAAATTATCATAAACCCAACCCGGCATTTCAGCAAAAAGAACATACCATTTGCATAGGTTGGACAGGCAGCGAAACCACTGTAAAGCACTTTATGTTGTTGGAAAACGTACTTCTTAAAATCAAGCAAAAATACGGCGAACAAATAACGTTCAAACTCATTAGCAATAACTTATATGAGAATAACGCACTGGGCGTAAAAACCACTTTTTGGAATGCACAGGACGAAATTGCGCAATTATCGCACATTGATATAGGCATAATGCCTTTGCCTAACGATGAATGGTCGAAGGGCAAGTGCGGCTTCAAAGGCTTGCAATATATGGCTATGGAAATTCCCTGTATAATGTCGGCAGTGGGCGTGAACACCGAAATTATAGAACACGGAGTAAATGGTTTCCTTGCCCACAACGATGAAGAATGGGAATACTATCTTACCTTATTAATTAAAAACGGAGAACTCCGCAAAGTCATTGGGAAACGAGGTCGTAAAACAGTTGAAGAACGGTATTCGATTGATTCGCAAAAAGAGAAATATGTGAGAATTTTTAATGAATTGAATACTATTTCTCCTGTAAAATACTAAATAGCATTATGATTAATCAAAAACATTCATAATTCACAATTCGTAATTCGTAATTTGTTTATATTTGCAAGAAATAGATTAGTGGGCAAAGAAATCTAACGATCTTACGTCTACGAATCTAAAAAAATGAAGAAATGAAAAGTTTAGTCTCAATTTCCGACTTTAAAGTCGAAGATTATTTGAACATCATAGAATTGGCTGCTCAATTTGAAGCCGATAGTTATCGTAATTTATTGAAGGGACGAATTATTTCGACCCTTTTTTTTGAGCCTTCCACACGCACACGATTAAGTTTTGAAAGTGCTATCAATCGTTTGGGCGGTAATGTAATCGGCTTTGCCGATATTTCAACCACAAGTTCTACCAAAGGCGAAACTTTACACGATACCATTACCATGGTTTCTGCTTACAGCGATTTAATTGTAATGCGCCACCCCTTGGAAGGTGCTGCAAAATACGCCGCCGAAATTTCGCCTGTTCCGATTATAAATGCCGGCGACGGCGCAAATCAACACCCTACTCAAACCTTGCTCGACATGTACTCAATACAAAAAACGCAAGGAACTCTCAACAACCTTTCCATTGCTCTTATTGGTGATTTGAAATACGGACGTACCGTACATTCGCTCATTATGGCAATGAAGCATTTCAAACCCCATTTTCATTTTGTTTCACCACCCGAATTACAATTACCAAAAGAATATTTACAAATTCTGAACGATCAACATATTCCCTATACCATGCATAGCGATATGCTTGAGGTACTTCCCGAAGTCGATATTGTGTATATGACACGAGTGCAAAAAGAGCGTTTTTCGGAGCCAATGGAATATGAACGCACCAAAAATTTATATGTGCTGCGCAACGCCATGCTTGCCGGTGCAAAACCAAATATGCGCATACTACATCCGCTGCCGCGTGTAAACGAAATCAACGTGGATGTGGATGCTAGTCCGCACGCATATTATTTTGAACAGGCTCGTAACGGAGTGTTCACTCGCCAAGCAATTATTTCGTATTTACTTGATTTATAATATTATGAGCGACATTCAAGGAGGAAATTTAATAGTAAGTGCCATACAAAATGGCACGGTAATCGATCACATTCCATCAAATCGTTTGTTTGAAGTAATTTCAATCCTGCGATTGGAAACAATTGCCACGCAAGTTACATTTTGCAGCAATTTGGGAAGTAAAACGCTTGGTAAAAAAGCAATTATTAAAATTTCCGATAAGTTTTTCAAACAGGACGAAATTAATAAAATTGCAATTTTAGTACCTCAGGCAAAACTTAATATTATACGTGATTATAAAGTAGTTGAGAAAAAAATGGTAACTCTGCCCGATGAAATTACCGGCATTACCAAATGTTTCAATCCTATGTGTATTACTAATCATCAACCTATTACGCAGAGATTTAAAGTGGTGGCAAATAATCCTACCACATTACAATGCTTTTATTGCGAACGAACTACCGACGAAGGGAATTTTAATTTATTGTAACGTTTCATTGTTCTTTTGACGAATTTTCAAACAAAAAAAAACCGAAACATTGAATGTTTCGGTTTTTTTATTCGGTTTCTCAGGCTACAAATTATCATTTAACTTTGAGTTGTACTAACATTTCTTTTGCTGTTGCATTTGCCGGATCTATAGCAAGTGCTTTTTTGAAATATTCAATTGTGTTTTTGGTATCATTATTTTGCAGATAATATCGGGCAGTACCGTTGTATAAATCAGCAATAGTTTTATTAAACTTACCATCGGCATTATCTTTCTCCATTATTGCAATTGCTTCGTTATAATATGGTAGTGCAACCCCTTTATTTTTATTCGTCATAGCATATTCATAAATATCTACAAGTTCATACACTTTTGCTCTATTGTAATAACCCAAATAAAATTCCGGTGCTATTGCAATAAAGTCCGAAAATGCTTTTGCACTTTTTTCTATGTACAGATTAAAATTTTGTTGATTTGCTTGCAACGTAGGGACATCTTTACTGTTATTGAAAATCATTGTTGCCGCATTTTTATTCATATCTCCAAAAGTATTCAAGTCCGAGGGCAATGGTTTTGGAGTCATAGCAAAATATTTTTCAAAATTTTTCACTGCCTCTTCAAAATTTTTCATTGCAGCATACGTAAGAGCCATTTCTTTATACGGTTCGGCATTGTCGGTTTCCATTACAGCAGCTTTATTGTAATTTTCTATTGCACTTTCATACAGAGCTATTGATTTTTCCGCATTTTCCTTTCCTGCCTGTTTGGTTTGAAGTCGTCCTACTGTTATAAAATCAAGATAAATATATTTCTCTTCCGGAACAGTTGCAAAGAATGCGTCCATTTTTGCCAAGCCTTCTTCATACTGTAAAAGTTCATACATATTGTATGCTTGCAAACGAAGTAAGTTTACATTATTCGGTTTTTTTAGCAGGTTTTTTTCTATTTCTTGCAATGATTTTTCGTATTGTTTATCGAAATAAAGCGCGTATGCGTAATTTTCGCACCATTCAAACGGCACATGAACGTTAGTTGCAAGTGCTTTTTCGTATATCGCAACAGCCTCTTTGTATTGTCCTTGCGCATATTTCACATTACCAAGTTCAACGTATGCCGGCAAATAATCTTTATCGGCAGCAATTGCGTCATTTACTTTTGCGAAAGCAAAATTCAATCCACTTACCATTCTGTATAATTGCGCAAGTTTGGTCAATACGAGCGGATTGTTCGGACTGTAATAGTCAGCATCTTCCACTTTGCTTATCGCTTTTCCTATTGTCTCGCTATCTTTTCCTTTTGCAAGAATTACATCTGCTTCAAGCAAATAAATATCAACATTCGTTTTGTCAGCAGCTTTTGCTTTCTCTAGTACTGCTTGTGCTTTCGCTTGCATATTGTTAGCAAAATACGCTTCAGCAACTTTCACCAACACATCGGCATTTTTTTTACCCATACCTTCGGCTTGTTTCAACAACGATTCGCCTGCTTTTACATTATTTGCAAGTTCTAATCTTCCTTTGCCAATATACCCGAATGGTGATTTGGGATTCAAGTCTATTGCCTTTTGAAACTGCGCAGTGGCGGCTTCCACATTCTGCTCCTGTGCATATATCAAACCAAGATAATACGCAGCAAGTACCTGATCGTCAGTCGAAGAAGCAGGTTGTTGTAAAAAAATGTCTTTTGCTGCTTCATACATTCCTGCTTTGTAAAATTCAATTCCTTTGCCGTTACTTGCAACTATTGCTACCGAAATCGACAAAAATGCTAACAGCGATACTATTATTCTTTTCATATTGTAATTATTTTAATTTATTGTTGTTTAACGAACTTTTCTTTCTTTTATTATTCTATTCTCTATTCACTAAAATCTACTCCGTAATTTGAATAAGTATATTTTGCGGATCGGAAATTGGCATCAATCCGGCTTTAAGCACAATTTTTTGCCCCACCTCGTCGGTCAAAAAATAACCGAATCCTTTAGGTAATCCGTTACGGAGTTCACTGAGCAGAATATACATCGGACGCCACAAAGGATAATCATCGTTATGCAAATCGCCGGCGTATGGCAATGCAGGTTTTGCCTGTTCATCTTTGCGAACCCACACAAACCGTGTTTTTGCCATAAATTCCTTGTAGATACTGGTGGTTTCGTTGCCCAATTGGTTCAAACCTACAATAGCTATTGCATTCGGCGTTACTGCAATTCTTTCTCTCAAATCGTCAATGCCTTTTGTGGCAAACAAATGAGGCGACAAACTTCTATTTCCCTGCAACAAACTGTCGGTCAAATACTGCAAAACGCTTGCCTGTTGGTTATCAAAGAGCACTTGTATAGTTCCCAATTGAGAATTGGGATTCACTTGCTTCCAATCGGTAATCTCACCCAACAGAATTTGTTTCAATTGCGCCATTGTCAATAGCGTATCCACACTTGCTTTATTCGTAACTATTGCAATACCTTCAAATGCAAAAAGATATTTCCGAACCACTCTGTTATTGGTTAATTTTTGCCGTTCCG
>JAISIO010000007.1 GCA_031262005.1 Bacteroidales bacterium | reverse complement strand
CGGTACTTCGGTTGCGGGCAGATAGGTTTCCTTCAACGCACCACGAATAAAGGCGTATTTGGCATCGGCTATAAGTGTTTCAGTTTTTGTGTTGTATTCTTCTTCCAAACGATTGATTTCGTCCTGTGCAACGTGTAGTATGTTTTGCGAATCGGCGAAAGAGAGTATTTTTTGTGTGAAATTTTTATCGTTTTCCAACAGTTTAATTGCCGCATATTGCGAGTGAAACGCATCGTTTATTGCATTGTGTTTCTTTATTTCTGTTTTTATGCGTTGAATGGAAGTGTTGAGTTCTTCACCGTAATTGATATGAATATGGCGAGTTTCGGAAGAATTTTCTTCATACACATCAATTACCGTGTCCAGCAATGTGCCAATGCCTTTACCTTTCGATGCCACAGTGGGCACAATAGGAATACCGGTCATTTCGCTAAAATACCGATAATTGAAACGGTCGCCTTTTGCCAGTAATTCATCATACATATTGAGTGCAATAACTACACGGATATTCATGTCAATTAATTGTGTAGTAAGGAACAAATTACGTTCAAGGTTCGAGGCATCAATCACATTGATAACTACATCGGGCAGTTCTTCGGTAAGATGCTTACGCACAAAAAGTTCTTCGGGCGAATATTCTGAAATGGAATATGTTCCTGGCAAATCGGTCAGGTCAATACGGTAATCCTGTTGGCGGAAATGAGCGGTTTTAATATCCACCGTTACACCGCCATAATTGCCCACACGTTCGTGTTTTCCCGTTGCTCGATTGAAAATTGTAGTCTTCCCGCAGTTCGGATTGCCCACTAAGGCAACCTGAATATTCTTCCCTTTGTTCTTGATAGTCGATTTTCCACTTTCTGCAATGATCGTTCCTTCATAACCAATCCTTTCGACAAAGGAAGTATCATTGGTATCAACAATTTCAATCATTGCCGCCTCGCTTTTGCGCAGCGATACGCGATAGCCCATCAATTCGTATTCCACAGGGTCTTGCAATGGAGCTTTTTTGATTGTTTTTACCGTAGTTCCCTGCACAAATCCCATTTCGGTAATTCGCTTGCGGAAAGCTCCGTATCCTTTCACTTTACTCACAACGGCGGTTTCGTTGTTTTGTAAATCGCTTAAATGTTTTATTGTATTTTCTTGTTTCATTGTGTGTGTTTGCCCCCATCCCCCCCCAAAAAAAAGAGGGGGTAAAGTCCCCTTTAGGGGATTTAGGGGGGTAAGGGTTAAAAATTAATATGTAATCGCAAAATCCCGGCAAGCGCATTGGAAAGTTTTTCATCAGTTCCCGACGGATTGATAATGTATTGAATGTCGGGCTGAATAGCGAAATTATCGTTGAATTGCCATTTGTAATACATTTCCAATGCGGTTTCGTTTTTGCGGTGTTTTAAATCGACGCTCGCAACGGCAAGTCCTAACACATCTTTGCCTGCTTTGCTAAAAATTCCGTAATAATTTCCACCTAATCCAAGATAATAGGAGTGTTCATTTTGCTTCTCCGTTGCTGCGGCTATCTGCATAAACAATCCGATTTTTTGTTTCTCTTGCTCAAAAACAGTTTGGTCGGCTATTATATAAAAACCGTAGTTATGTTTAAAAATACTGTTTCTTGCTTGTGTTTGCTCGTCAAATTCGTGTAATCCCGAATGATAATAAACCCCTAATTTATACCTACCTTCTTTTTCTCGGAAGTTAACAGTGGAGAGCAATTCGCTTACCACAAGCACACCATCATCTTTGCTTGGTTTCCAATTTATATTATAAGGATTGTCGTCAAAATCCGTTTGACAACCATCAAAAACAGTTGTTTGCCAAGCGAAGGTATTGGTAATATTCCATTGAGCAGTAATACCCAAGCCAGGTAGTGGAAAAATAGGCGCGGGCACATTGCATGAAACAGTAGGTGGCACGCCGAAAGAGCTGTTGATAAATTCTCCCGCATTATCGCTGGTCAGAAATTCGGCGTTCAAATCTTGTAACCCTACGGTGAATGAGAATTTTTTGAAGCTCTGTTTAAACCAGAGTTCGTGTAGATAAGTATGCGTGCCGGCATCAATATTCGATGCAATTTGCAAATCACCCAAAAATTCTTCGGAAAGTGATTTTCCGTGTATGCTTGCTCCGTTTATAAAAAAACTTCCGCCTTTCCACCATCGTGCTTTTTCGGTATCAAACCCTATTTTCATATTACCCATTCCCATATAACCGCCGCCGGTTTTCAATCCTCCGGCAGCATTGCCGTAGGCATCGCCTACATACGAGGCTTCAAATGAAAATGGATTTTCTTTTTCGGGAAGCTCTTGCTGAGCGTATCCCAACTGAATTGTAGCAAATAAACTAATAGCTATACAGATTTTTTTTCTCATCAATATAATATTTAAAATTAACGCTGCAAAAATCTTACTTTGACTAAAATTCTACAATCCCATAATTTTGGTAAATGTAATCCCTATTTTTAGGGATAGGGGATACAAGGTTTTGTAAAAGTCTTACGACACTAAATTATTAAACAGTGCATAGAGTGTTAAACCCGAAACGGCTTTGATACCTGTTTTACGTACAATATTTTTTCGGTGCGAAATAACGGTATGCGCTGAAATATGTAGTTTTTCGGCAATTTCTTTGTTGGTTAATCCTTTGGTCAGCGCAATCAATACATCTTTTTCTCGATCGGAAAGTTCAACATTTTCAGTGGATTGAGCTGATGTTGTGTTATTTCTTTCAATATGTTCCACCAACGAAATTAAGATTTTATTCTCGAGTAATGTGTGTTTACTCAAATCGTATTCAAACATAGAAATGTTGTACAAAATGTCGCGGCATTTTTCAATCGTGCAATTGAGCGGGAGAAACTTCATGATAATGTTTTTCAAGTCGTTAAGCGAAGCATCAATGTCGCTGTGATTGGCTTCATATTCCTTAATGTGGTAACGGTCTTCTTTTACGCCGTTCAATAGCTGAATAATGTAAGGGAACACTATGTCTTCCTCGTATTTGAAATGCGCAATTACTTCCTGCTTATATTTTTCGCAAAACAAATCTAAAAAATCGCCGTTTTTGATTTGGCATATATCGACTAAATTATGAATATCGCTGATTATTTGAGGCATACGAACTTGTAGATAATCTTTGTGCGAATTTTGCAGATATGTGATAATACCTTCAACCGGAATTTGTTTTAAATCCTCCTTATTAGGAATATAATCATCGAAGGTGTACATGTTGCAAACGAGTAACAGCAAGGGTGCTGATATGTTTTTATCGTTGCAAACCTGTTTTACGGTTTTTTCGCCAAACCCAAATCCAATGCCGAAGTAAGGCAACACATACAACAAGCGACTGTTGGCTAAAATCACATCAGCCATTTTGGCATTTTCGGAAAATAACGTATAATTCATGTTGAGCGTTTTTTTTTCAACACAAAGGTAGTCGGTTTTTTTATTTACACAACATTTGAATTGCGCTCTCAGAGCAACCGCACGAAATCTTAGCGTTTTTGTTGTCGATGAATGGAGATAGCTTAGTTTGTCCACAAATGTAACAGACGTTCGCAGATAAATCAATGTAAAAACTGTTAAATCGGTGTCGTCTGCGTGCTAAGAGAAAAACATTATGTCAAAAATTTTCAGTTTTCAATTTTCAATTTTCAATTAAATTGTATTTTCGCAAGCAAAATAATATTATAATAGTTATGTCTGTTTATAAATCACTCATTCGCCCTATTTTATTCTTGTTCGATCCGGAACGGATCCATAATTTTACTATCAATTATTTATCAATTGCAAGTAAAATTCCGGTGGCTCGCAACCTTGTGCGCACGGCTTACGCTTTGCCCGATTACTCGCCTCTGGCAAAAGAAGTGTTTGGCATACAATTCCCGCACCCTGTGGGTTTGGCGGCAGGTTTGGATAAAAATGCACGAGCGTTTGATGTATTCGGCGCAATGGGTTTTGCATTTGTTGAAGTGGGTACGGTAACGCCCAAAGCACAACCAGGCAACGATTTGCCTCGTTTGTTTCGTTTACGCAACGATAAAGCACTTATCAATCGTATGGGCTTTAACAACTATGGTGTGGAGTATATGATTAAGCAATTGCGCAAACGCAAAACTAAGGTAATTATAGGCGGAAATATCGGTAAAAATAAAATTACGCCAAACGAGGAAGCGGTGAACGATTATGTGATGTGTTTTAATGCGCTTTTCGATTATGTAGATTATTTTGTGGTAAATGTAAGTTCGCCCAACACGCCTAATTTACGGGAGTTACAAGATAAAGAACCGCTCACAAAATTACTACAAACGCTAATGCTGGAAAATGCAAAACGCGAAACGCAAAAACCGATTTTATTGAAAATTGCCCCCGATTTGACTCACGAGCAATTAGACGATATTATTGCAATTGTGGCACAAACAAACATAGCCGGAGTAGTAGCTACGAATACCACAATTACACGCAACAATCTCAGTTATCCGCAGGAATATATAGAAAACATAGGTGCCGGAGGTTTAAGCGGGGCTCCCGAAACAACTATGAGTACCGAAGTTATCCGTTATTTGCACAGCAAATCACAAGGCGCATTCCCCATTATAGGAGTAGGTGGAATTATGACACCCGACGATGCTGTGGAAAAATTAGAAGCAGGAGCATCGTTGGTGCAGTTGTATAGCGGTTTTATTTATGAAGGTCCACCGCTTATTGCGGCTATTTGCAAACGCTTGTTGCAATTGAAAAAATAATTACAAATTGTACTGCTAAAAGCTACTTTGGTTCATTTAAAAGTAGTACATTTGCTCC
>JAISIO010000143.1 GCA_031262005.1 Bacteroidales bacterium | reverse complement strand
AGTCCGTTTTCCACACCTACAATTTTTGCAAGTCCGCTTATTGCCGACGATACTTTGATTATACACATTCGAGAGCCTTTACACAACAGCGCACAATCGCACTACGTTATAGGGCAAATTTCGCATGGATTTAAAGACATTGGTTTAGGCGGTTCTCGATTACGCTCCTCCGATTGCCACATCAACATCAATTGCCCCGAAGCGGCAGAATGGAGTATGCAGAAAAATTCGGTATGTCGCCTCCTTATTCGAGGGATGCGCTACTGTACCGGCACATTGGTAAATACTACAGCAAACAATAGCATACCATATATATTAACCGCAAATCATTGTATACAAACCGAAGCAGAAGCTCTGAGTACGGTATTTTATTTTAAATATGAATATCCCGATTGCAATAATATAGGTTCGCCACCTACCAATTTCAACATTTCCGGTTCGGAATTAATAGCCACAGGAAAAGATAAGCGGCTTGATTTTACCCTTGTGCGTATGTCGCAAACACCGCCCGCATCGTTCAATGTGTACTACTCCGGTTGGGACATAGACTCTCCACATAGTGCCGGAGGAAGTTGCATACACCACCCTTCCGGAACTCCCAAACGTTTAGCTATCAGCGATGAGAACATACAAACGAGTTCATTTACCGGTTCGAACACTAATTTTATTAGAAATTCGCACTGGCGTGTTCCGGAATGGTCGCAAGGTACTACCGAAGGAGGTTCGTCAGGATCGGCATTATTGAACGCCAGCAAACAAATTATAGGAACACTTACCGGTGGTCAGTCAAGTTGCGAAAATCCAATAAACGATTATTTCTCAAAATTTTCGTTTGCATGGGACTATTATACCGAACCGCAGTATCAACTCAAAACATGGTTAGATCCTATTAATTCGGGGCAAACGTCGTGCAACGGATTTTCTCCGAAATTTACCATTGATTCTATTCCAGTATTTTCGCCGCAAACTACTATGCTCACGGTTTCGTCGAGCGATGTTCGTAATTGGTCGGGAACAAACGAAATGAATATGCGCTGCTTTGCCAATAGTGTAGACCTCAATAATCAATCTGTAATAGGCTTAACTGCTGGAATACATACCGTAGGCGATGAACGAGGCACTACCTCTTTTTTTGTATGGAATGAAGATTTCTCACAGATTTTATACGAAAGAGAAGTAGACAATTCACAATTACACGCCAATGCTGCCAACACAATATATTTTCCAAAGCCTATAGTCTTAACAAAAAAATTTAACATTGGCGTGTGTTATAATCAGCCTGATCATTTTACCGGCGGCTCGCTCTTTCTTATTGACGATACGTCTCCCACGATTGACGCTTCGTTTTACAATAACAAGCAATGGACAGCCTACCGCAGTATGAACCTTAACTACAATCTGGCACTACAACCACTTATCACGTTTGCGCAAGACACAACCAATTCTTATTACCCCACATTGTTCTATTATTCATTACAACAGCAGCAATCAATTACAATTCCCGACAATATTATATGTAAAATTTTTCCACAACCAGCAAGCGAGCAGTGTTATGTACAATTTCTTAACACATGGTATCAACGCATAGATTGTGCAATTATTGACCTTAACGGTTCGCTTGTGTGGAGCAATAGCATTGAAAATACCAACGGTGTTCATGCTATTCCATTGAACAATTTGATAGGTGGAACATATTTATTACGAATAACAGTTGCCGGAATTACACAGCATTTCAAAATTATAAAAACTCCGCAATAGTGAGAAAGCTCAATTGATGCACTCCGTTGTTTCGTGTGCGTCTTCCTCTTCGCCATTATTCCAATCATCTTCCTCCTCATCATCAGGAACAATTGGTTTTTGCGGTCCTTGTTTTCTGAACAGTAAGGCACAACACAAACCACTTATTGCTCCCGACAAATGTCCTTCCCACGAAATAGTGGCATCAACAACTTCGGCAATGGGAAACATAGCCCACACAATGCTGCCATACAAAAAAACCACAATGAGCGAAACTGCCATAAGCGGAATATGATGCCGCAAAATACCGCTAAAAAACAGAAAAAAAGCAAGTGAATAGGTCAGTCCACTGGCACCAATATGCCACGAATTGCGCCCAATGCACCACGTGAGAATACCCGAAAGCAACCACAACAAAGGAAATACTTTATAACCCAAATCACGATAAAAGTAGAGCAAACACCAGCCCAAAACCATAAGCGGAATGCTATTGGACAACAAGTGTTTTGCATCGGCATGTAAAAAAGGAGAACACACTATTCCCCACAAACCTTCAGCAGTACGAGGCAATATGCCTGCATGGCGGAAATCAAATGCAAAACTGTGTTCCACAGCAAATACCACCCAAAGAAACGACACAAACAACAACGGAAATATCAAAGCGTAGAGTATCCGTTTTTTTTCAATTGTAGTATCGTGGGGTAAGGAGATCATTGTATTTGATATTTATTGATATTCGGTTGATATTCTTAGATATTCATAAATATTTATGGATATTCATAGATATTCAATTGATATTTGTAGATGTTCGTTGTTTTTGAATTGAAACAAAAAGAACTCTAATGGCTTCAAAATTATGGAAAAAAATCGAACAACGCACTATGCTATATACAGAATAAATTATACGCTAACGTATTGAAATTGAATTTGCGATATGAAAAAATTCAAAAATCTATTGTCAATTTAATTTATAAATGTATATTTGCAGCGGATTTTTTCTAACAAACGCACAAGGGACTATTCGTCCCTTTTTTATTATTGATATGGAAAGTGTAGTTACAAAAGAACGTATAACACAATTGGTTGAACAATTCATAGCAGGGAGCGATTTGTTTTTGGTAGACATTACCGTTTCGCCCACAGCGCAAATTTCGGTAGCCATAGATTCCGGGCAAGGAGTGGATATTGATCGCTGCGTAGCATTGAGTCGTCATATCGAAGGAAATCTTAATCGCGAAGAAGAAGATTTTGAACTTACGGTGGCTTCTGCGGGGCTTTCGGAACCGTTCAAAGTGTATCGTCAATACGAAAAAAACAAAGGTCGATATGTGGCAATTGTGCTCACTACCGGCGAAAAATTTGTGGGAACATTACTTGATGTAACACCCGATGAAGTACAGATAGAATATGAAGAAACGGTTAAAGCCGGACCAAAAGGCAAAAAAAAGAAAGTGATTACACAGAAAACCATTACTTTTGCCGACATAAAACGCACAACCGTAGAAATTTCAATGAAATCAAACAAAACAAAATAATAATTCATTTTCAAAAATTCACACGAAATGAAAATAGAACACCAAAATTTAATAGAAACCTTTTCGGAGTTTAAAGAACTCAAAAACATCAATCGTCCTGCAATGCAAGGCATATTGGAAGATGTATTTAAAGCATTGTTGAAACGCAAATACGAAATTGACGACGATGATATAATAGATTCATGTTTCGATATAATCATCAATGTCGATAAAGGAGATTTTGAAATTTGGCATAATCGCGAAGTGGTAGCCGACGATGAATTAGAAAATCCGTTGCAACAAATTTCATTGACCGAAGCACGAAAAATTGATGAAGACTACGAAATTGGTGAAGAAGTTACCGATGAAGTAAAATTAGATGATTTTGGTCGTCGCGAAGTGTTATCGATTCGTCAAAATTTGATTTCACGCATTATGGAATTAGAGAAAAATAATGTGTATGCAAAATATAAAGACCAAATAGGAGAACTTATAACCGGCGAAGTGTATCAAGTGTGGAAAAAAGAAATGCTTGTATTAGACGACGAACGCAATGAAATAATTCTGCCGAAAACAGAACAAATTCCTTCGGACTTTTTCAAAAAAGGCGAAACGGTTCGAGGTGTTATTTCGCGTGTAGAAATGCGTAACGGCACTCCGTTGGTAATTATGTCGCGCACGGCACCCGAATTTTTGGAACATTTGTTTGAAATGGAAGTTCCCGAAATTTTCGACGGATTGATTACCATCAAAAAAATTGTGCGCATTCCGGGCGAAAAAGCAAAAATTGCCGTAGAATCCTACGACGAACGCATAGACCCCGTGGGAGCATGCGTAGGTATGAAAGGTTCGCGCATTCACGGAATTGTGCGTGAATTAAAAAATGAAAATATTGACGTAATAAATTACACTACTAATCCGCAATTGTTTATTCAGCGTGCGTTGAATCCTGCAAAAATCACGTCGATAACACTTGACGAGGCAAACAAAAAAGCCGAAGTGTACATGAAACCCGACCAAGTATCGCTGGCTATTGGCAAAAACGGTTCCAACATTCGTTTGGCTTGTCAGCTTACAGGTTACGATATAGATGTGTATCGCGATAATATGGAAGAAGAAGAAGACGTAAATTTGGAAGAATTTGCCGATGAAATAGATGCTTGGATTATCGAAGAATTCAAAAAAGTAGGATGCGATACCGCAAAAAGTATTTTGAAACTCTCGAAAGAAGACCTGATAAAAAGAACCGATTTAGAGGAAGAAACAATAAGCGAAGTATTAGAAATTTTGCGTGCGGAATTTGAATAACGAAGTAAGCGAAAAACCATTTCAATACAAAGGCAGATAGTTTAGTTTTTTAAGATTTCAAAGGAAAAGAAAAAATATGGCAGTACGATTAATAAAAGTCTCACGAGAATTTAACATAGGAGTTTCTACAATAGTAGAATTTCTTGACAAAAAAGGGCATAAGATAGATTCCGACCCGAATACTAAACTATCAGATGAATTGGTAGATTTGTTGGAAAAAGAATTCCAAAGCGAAGGTGCCGATAAATTAAAAAAAGCACCGGCAAATCCTGTGAAGGCACCTGTTCCGATGGAAGAAGAAGAAGAAGAAGAGAGCGACGAAGATGATGAAGACAATGAAGAAATTGCCACTCCTCAAAAAACGCATATCAATGTAAAAGTAATCGGCAGCATTGATATAGACGCACATAAAAAACCGAAAACGACAAAAAAAACGTCTACACCTTCTACTGAGAATTCAAAATCGGAAGAACTTCCGGAAATACCCACTGTTGCCAACACTACACCTATTGAGCCGGAGGAAAAACCTGCCATTACCGAAATTGAAATCACTGTTCCAACACTTTCGGAAACTGAAGAAATTACGGTTGAACAACCCGAAAACACTGTTGCGGAAGATGAAACTATTTTTGTGGCGAACAAAGCAAATATTGAAGATAACGTAAAAGTAATCGGAAAAATAGATTTGACTGCCCTGAACCAAAAAACCCGCCCCGACAAAAAATCGAAAAAAGAAAAAGAACAGGAACGAAAAGAACGTAGAGATAAATTTAAACCGGCACCGGTAAAAGTCGAAGTTACTGAACGTCCTGAAAAACAAGACCATTCCAACCGCCAAGAGCAACCGAAAAAAGAGAATATTTACAAAACTCAGGTTGAAGAATTAAAATCGCCGAAAGTTATAGGTAAAGTTGATTTATCGGCAAGCGAAAGAAGCGACGACGGTGATAGAAAAAAACGTAAACGCATACATAAAGGGAAAGTCGATATTTCGGCGAAAAATGTATTCGATGCCTACGATAGCAAAAATGACAAAGGCATAGTAAGCAGTAACGGAAGAGGCAACAAACAACAACTCGGCAAGAAATATGCTGTACGTGAAGAAATTAACGAAGAAGATGTAGACAGAGCAATCAAAGAAACTCGTGCCCGATTGGATAGTGGCGGTAAAAAAAGTAAAGGCTCTAAATACCGCCGTGATAAACGTGAAGCTATTCGTGAAGCAGCTGCCGAGGAAGAAGAAATGAGAGCATTGGAAGACAAAATTCTCAAAGTAACAGAATTTGTGTCTGCCAACGATTTGAGTATAATGATGAACATTCCCGCTACCGACATTATAAAAACTTGTATGGACGTTGGCTTATTCATAGCCCTCAATCAACGGCTTGATGCAGAGACAATTCGTTTAATTACCGGAGAATTTGGTTTTGAGGTAGAATTTGTAACTGCCGACATTCAAGAAGCAATTGAAGAAGTTGCCGATAAAGAAGAAGACTTATTGCCTCGTCCGCCTATTGTTACCGTAATGGGACACGTAGACCACGGTAAAACTTCGCTGCTCGACTATGTGCGCAAAACAAATGTGATTGCTGGTGAAGCCGGTGGTATTACACAACACATAGGTGCTTACAGCGTGAAAATGGCAAACGGTAACCGAATTACATTCTTGGATACACCGGGACACGAAGCGTTTACCGCCATGCGTGCTCGTGGTGCGCAAGTTACCGACGTGGTAATTATTGTGGTAGCAGCCGACGACTGTGTGATGCCGCAAACAGTAGAAGCAATCAATCACGCAGCAGCTGCTGGTGTTCCTATGATATTTGCTATTAACAAAATAGATAAACCCGGAGCAAACCCCGAAAAAATAAAAGAACAATTGGCTGCCATGAATTACTTGGTGGAAGATTGGGGCGGAAAATATCAATCACAAGAAATTGCAGCAAAACACGGGGTGAATGTTGAAGCATTGATGGAAAAAGTAATTCTTGAAGCCGAAATGCTCGATTTGAAAGCAAATCCGAATAAACCTGCATTGGGAACAGTTATAGAATCACAATTGGACAAAGGACGCGGTTACGTTTCAACACTGCTTGTTACTGCCGGAACGCTCCGCAAAGGTGATATTATACTTGCCGGAAAATATTCGGGTAAAGTAAAAGCTATGTTCAACGAACGTAACCAACAAATTACCGAAGCCGGACCTTCTACGCCCGTTACTATTCTCGGTCTTGATGGAGCACCACAGGCTGGAGAAAAATTCAATGTGATGAAATCGGAACGCGATGCTCGTGAAATTGCAAACAAACGCGACCAATTGCACCGTGAACAGGAACTAAAAACGATGCGACATATTACACTTGACGAAATAGGTAGACGTATAGCTATTGGTAATTTCAAAGAATTAAATATCATTATAAAAGGTGATGTTGACGGTTCTATTGAGGCTTTGGCTGATTCATTAATAAAACTTTCAACCGAAGAAATTCAGATAAACATAAAACACAAAGCGGTAGGTCAAATTTCCGAAGCCGATGTATTGTTGGCTTCTGCCTCCGATGCTATTATTATAGGTTTCCAAGTGCGTCCATCTTCGGCGGCTCGAACATTAGCCGAGCGCGAAGGCGTTGATATGCGTTTATATTCTATTATTTACGCTGCCATTGACGAAATAAAAGATGCAATGACTGGTATGCTTTCTCCCGAAATCAAAGAAGAAATTACCGGTAGTTGTGAAATTCGTGAGGTTTTCAAAATTACCAAAGTGGGAACCGTTGCCGGTTGTTTTGTTACAGAAGGTAAGATATTCCGTAACTCTAAAATCCGCATAATCCGCGATGGTATTGTGGTACACTCAGGCGATTTGGGTTCACTTAAACGCTTCAAAGATGATGTAAAAGAAGTAGGTCGCGGCTACGAATGTGGTTTGAATATTCACAACTACAATGATATTAAAGTTGGCGATATTATAGAGGCTTACGAAGAGAAAGAAGTAAAACGTAAATTGGAGTAATAACGAATCATTTTCTGATTTAGTTTAACTGTTTACACTCTTGTTACTTTGAAGACTTAACACGGAGTGGGACTTATTTCTGCTATTTGTTTACTCTTTTCGTTTTATCGCTATCTGTAATTGACCGGAGGGCGTAGCTCGTAACGACTTTCAGGAATTGTCCACTTCACCAATATTTACTACTTTTGTAACGTTTACTGATAAATCCGCACAAATGGTAAAAAAGACAGTTTTTGTAATATTATTTCTGTGTTTAATTGTTCGTTCTTTTGCACAAACAAACATAGGTGCGATTGCTTTCCAATACGCTTGCAGAAATAAAGCCTTTACCGAAGTGTTGAAAGATTTTGAGCAGCAAACAAATTACCGTTTTACCTATAATTCTGCTATTTTCAATAAAACAACACCCGTAACTATACCTGCAAAACTATACACTTTCGAGCAATTGTTACGCATAGTGTTGGGCAATCAATTTTCATATAAAATATTAGGTAATCAAATTTTAATTTCGGAAATTCCGACCTCTGCACCCGCAAGAAAGAATCTACCAACACCGCCCAAACGACAAGTAAGCGTAGAACAGCCCCACCATACCATATATGATACAATTCGTGTGTTCGACACTATTAGAATAGAACAAATAATCCGTAAAACAGTCATCGACACACAAAAAGTAGTACTGCAAACACCTTCTCCTTCCAAACGTTTGCCGCAATCAATGTTCGACATAGGCGTATTTACCGGCGTTATGACAACTCTGCCTATTACCACCATAAGCATTTCGCCCGATTACAAAAAGGAACTAAAAGACGCCGAACAGCCAAGTTTGACGCATTCTGCATCGGTTATGGCACTGTATCGCACGCCCAAAGTGCTTACAGGTATAGGCGTGAGCTACGCCAACGTAGGATATGAGATGCAATTTCAAACACAATCCCATTCTATTGACCCCTCCTATACATTTTCCGATACGTTATGGTATTGGCAGTATTCAAAACTTTTTACCTATTACAAATATTTCAGTGGCGATTCCGTAGCTATTGACGTGTTTGATTCAACCTACACATATAAAATTGTAGAACATCCTCAACGAATAGAAAACAATACCAAAGTATCTTCACAACTTTCAATTCATTATGTGAGCATACCCTGCATGGTGGGTTATCGTTTTCCGGTATACAAATCGTGGAGCGTGGAACCGTTTGTGCTTGCGAGTATGCAATTACTCACACTTCGTCGAGGTTCCATTATCAGCCCCGAAGCACAACAAATATGGCTTAAAAACGTGCCCTTCCGTAGGGTTACCTATACCGCTGGCATTGGTTGTTTGCTCAATTATACCCTATCGAACCGCTTTCTCTTTTCTCTCAAAGGAAGTCTTGCCATATATCCATCTATTTATAAATCGACCTATACTTCTGCGCGACAATCATTGCTCTGCGGCAATTTGGAATGGGGTGTTGCTTATAGAATACCTTTTCAATGAACAATGAAATCATTAACCATTAATCACTAACCATTAATATAAAACAATACATACGATTTTTACTCCTGTTGTGCTTGCCACTGGTAAGTTCTGCGCAGCAATTCCACTTTTCAGGCGGATATACATTCAGTTTGTTTGTGTGCAACAATAAAACCGTGTATTCATGGGGGAATAATTTGCATGGGCAATTGGCGCGCAACACAGTTCAATGTCCGGCAGATCAACCCTGCGTTGCCGATTTCCCTGAAGGAATACTCTCTATTGAAGCTGGATTTTCGTATCATGCACTGGCAGTTACCACGAGTGGAAAAGTGCTTTCGTGGGGACAAAACTTTTATGGAGAACTTGGTTCCGGTAAATTTTGCAATACCGAGTGTAAACGCCAAACTCCTGATTATGTAACAGGTGGAGAAACCGGCACCGCACAATTAGAACATGTTACGGCTATAGCTGCGGGGCAATCGCATTCGTATGCTTTGCTCGCTACAGGCGAAGTACTTGCTTGGGGTAATAATTCTTCAGGGCAACTTGGCAACGGCACTTTCGATAATTCGGCACAACCCGTGTTTGTACGCAAATCGAATGGCGAAATTCTGAACAACATTCGTATGATAAGTGCCGGTGCCAATCATGGTTACGCCCTCGACAACAAAGGACAAGTGTATGCGTGGGGCAGTAATTCGAGCAATCAATTAGGTGTAGGCATTTCAAGTAACCGCCCCTATCCCACTCTCATAGTAGATAATACTAATCAACCTATAACAAACGTACAGAAAATAGACGGCGGAGCTTTATTCGGATTGTTACTCAAAACTAACGGTACGGTATGGGGAGTGGGAGCATTCAAAGGATCGGAAATAAACGAGAACGGCATACCCACTTACAAAACTCAACCATACGCTATGCAGGTGGAAGGCGGTCAAACGCCCAATCAAACCTTGAGTAATGTAATTGATATTTCGGCAGGAACTTCACATTCGCTTGCAATTACGGTTGAAAATCAAACAAAATTCGTCGTGGCATGGGGCGACAATCGTTTCCCCGATTTAAGCGGCACTGCCGGCGGACAAATCGGCAACGGTAATACCAGTATCAAACAATATTTTTCACCGCAATATGTGCGCAGCAACGACCACAAACTACATGATGCTGTAGCTATATATGCAGGTTCCGGTATATCATATATATTAACTCAAAGTGTACAACGCCGTGCAAGTATGTTTTATGTGAGCGGTTCGGCAACTGCGGGTGCACTTGGCACCGAAAACAATAAAGACGAATACCAAGCCGTACAATTAGACCGTGAATTGTGTCAGCCCTATTGTGAAATACTCTCGCTTGGCAATTCGAGAACGTACTGCACGCCATTCAATGAAGAACTCATCGCCAATCTTTCAACAGATGATTATCGGTTTATTTGGCATAAAGATAATGTTTTACAATCCGAACAGTCGAACACCATTACCCTCACAAGCGGAGGCGTATACACCGCCGAAGCTCTCAATATTCACGGTAACTGCCCATCGTACAAAGATTCTGTTGAAATACATGAAAAACAGGCAACTTTTACCGCAATCAATTCTTCTTTCTGCGGCAAAACACTGCATTATAAAGTAGTCGGCGAAGGAAATTTTACATGGCAAACGACTTACAACGGCGAAAAAATAGGTCAAGGACAAACTCTCTCGATTCCCCCATCGAAAGCCGAAGAATTAGTTGCAGGCAAACAGTATCGTGTGTGGGTGGAGCACATAGGAGAATGTCAAGTTATGCCCGTAGAACTGATTGAAAATTGCAACTGCAATACACCGCCACCTATGGGAAACGATACGGCTTCGTGTTACAATCGCCCTTATTTTGTTCATGCGCAGGGCGATAGTGTGCTGTGGTATTCTGATTATACGCTGCAAAAACCTGTGCATTTTGGTAACACATACAAACCGAAATACTTACCGGGTATAGGAACATATTCATTGTATGCTACCCAAATAAAAAATGCTTGTGAAAGCGAGGCTCATACAACCTACTTACAATTGAACTATTGCGAGCCATGGTTCACTGTTGAAGGACAGGTATTTGCCAACAATGCTCAAGTGGCGCACACCACCGTATATTTGTACGACGTGCAGACTCAGCAGCCTATTGATTCGTGCACAACCAATGACGACGGACGGTTTACGTTATATTCGCAAGGAAACAAAGCCACACTGTACGCTCTTTCTCCGTTCTCTACATTTTACAATACATGGGCGGGCAATACCAAAGAACAATCCAAAGCACACATATTTTACGTCGATGCCACAATTAAAGGTGTAGAAATTGCTCTTATTCCCACAACTACACACATTGAATTGCTTTGCAATGCCGATTTTTGGAATGCCGATTATATCCGAATTTATACTGTAAACGGAGCATCGATTGGAACAGTGCAACCTTCTTTAGATAGTATTAAGCAATTGTGCACAACGTCCAATATATATATTTTACAAGCTGTAAAGAATAATGTAGTTATAGCTTTGCGAAAAATTCGTTTCTAACAATAGTTGGTATTTAAGCATCAACTTTTATCCATAAGAATAATAAGCGACCCACTTGCAATAAGGCTTACACCGAGAATTACTTTCCAACTAAACGGTTCTTTTAAAATAATAATCGACAGCACAATAGTAAATACAATGCTCAATTTATCTATTGGTGCCACACGCGACACATCGCCAAATTCCAATGCTTTAAAATAAAACAACCACGACAGCCCTGTTGTAATACCCGAAAGAATTAAAAATATCCAATTTGTACGGGAGAGTGTTTTAATTCCCTCTGCACTATTCGATGCAAATACAATAACCCACATCATAAGTACAATAACACAGGTACGCAGTGCTACCGCAAGATTTGAATCAATATTTTTGATGCCGATTTTAGCAAAAATAGCCGTGAGTGCAGCAAAAATAGCTGAAGCTATTGCGTAATATTTCCACATAGTAATTAAAAAACAAATTGTGCAGAATCAAAATGAAGAAAAAAGCTGACTTCAAATGAATAGAAGCCAGCTCTATGTTTCCCTAAATGCTATTATTCGACCGACTACAATACACAATATATTCAGTCATTTTTAAAATCGTGTGCTTAATAATACTTAGCCACTTCAAATCCTTCAGCCCAATAAGGAATGTGCAGATTTTTAGTTTTTTGATTCCAAATATTCGGCGTTACAATATGTCCGGTACGAGTGTATAAACTCTTTTCGTACACAGCAATTGTAGGATTGAACGTTACATCGGTTACAGCCAATGAAAAAGTCCCGTTTTCATCAGCCTGAACTTTTACATCGAAATTATTGAATTTCAATAATGATTGTAAAAAATCAACGCGCGCTTGTGAAATTCCTTCTTCAACAACGGTGCAATTTACGCCGTCGTATTCTTTTACTATATGTTTTCCGTTAGTTATAGCCATAGTATGTGAAAATTATAATCCAAAACAAAATTTAAGTATTTCCTCGTAAATTGAGCTTACAAAACCCACCACAACCATACCGGTTAAGCTGATTGATAAACCAATTTTTGCAAACACATCGCTTTTAAAATATGCGATAGGACTTTCGTTTTTATTGATAAACATTGCTTTTACCGGCATTAAGTAGTAGTACAACGAAATAATCGTATTCAACAATGCAATTAATAACAAAATATGATATGGTGTAGTATTCACACTTGCCACCGCTGTAAATAAGAA
The DNA here is from genome assembly GCA_031262005.1 of Bacteroidales bacterium. GTDB lineage: Bacteria > Bacteroidota > Bacteroidia > Bacteroidales > UBA1715 > WQTX01. Next base: position 18,288 of record JAISIO010000143.1, on the reverse strand, counting down.
AAATTTACCGAAGAAACCTGCCACCGGTGGAATACCAGCCAATGAGAATAAGGCAAGCATCAAAGCTAAACTCAATTTTGGGTTAGTGCGATAGAAACCGTTCAAATCGCTAATAGTGGTTTTTCCTGTATGCGATTCTATCATTGAAACTACGCCAAATGCAGCCAAGTTAGAGAAAACGTACACTAACACATAGTATATTACAGTTGCCATACCTACGGCACTTCCGGCAATAATACCCAACAGTAAGAAACCAGCTTGCGCAATAGATGAAAATGCTAAGAACCGTTTCAAATTATTTTGACGCAGTGCAAATAAGTTACCTACCAGCATTGTGAAAATAGCAATAATGTACATCATTGGTTGCCATGTTTCTGCATAATTTTTGAACACAGTGTAAAGCACCACAGTAAAAATAAACACCGCAGAGCCTTTTGATATTACAGAAAGATACGAGGTAACGTTTACCGGTGCTCCTTCATACACATCGGCAGCCCACAAGTGGAACGGTACCAATGAGATTTTAAACGCCATACCAGCAAAGAAGAATATCAACGTAAGTGTGTGCAAACTGGTAATTGTGTAAGTACCGTGCATTAAATCGGTAAAGAATAATGATCCGTTTGCCGCATAAAGCATTGACAAACCATACAACAATATTCCTGAAGAAAGTGTTGAAGAAAGCAATAATTTGATACCCGCTTCTGCCGATTTATTCTCGTGGCGATTGAACGCAGCCAACGCAGCCAAAGGAATAGTTGCAATTTCCAAACCAATGTAGAACATTAAGAAATCACCGGCACTAATCATATAGAACATACCGATTAAAGTAGAAAATAATACAATAAAATATTCGCTTACTTTTCCACGGTTCAATTCGCTATCGAACGTTTTTTGCGTTTGGAATAAAATGATTAACACACCTATATTAAGAATGTTTTTCATAATATTGTTAATTGGCGTTGCATTGAACATTCCGCCGAACAAAGTGCCCGATTCCATAGGTAAAAATCCTATAACGGTGTGTATACCGAAAAGCACTAAGGCAAGAGGAGCAATAATTGATTTACGATTATCTTTGGTTGCCAATTCTGCTATAAGCACTATAAGCATTATCGCAATCAGCACCAATTCGTGACGCATTAATAAAAAAGAGTGTAAGTTCATATACGTAAATTTTTAATATCGTTTGAATTAATTTATAGCCGCAGCAGTTAATTTATCAACTATTGGCGTAAGACTTTCGCGTATCATATCCGATAACCAAAGCGGAGCAACACCAATTGCAACAATTGCAATAATAAGCGTTACCATAGAAACTTTCTCGTACCACTTAGCATCGGGCAATGTTTCAAATTCTTTGTTGCGAACTGGTCCGAAAAGCAGAATGCCCACCACGCGAAGAATATACACTGCCGTTACCACAATTGCCGAACAAGCTAAAATAGTACATACTCGGTGGAACACATCTTGATGTTGGAACGAACCGACAAATATTGTCATTTCGGCAACGAAACCACTTAAACCCGGCAAACCGAGTGAAGCCAAACCTGCAATTACATACGCAACGGAAATAAACGGCATGATGCGCATCAAACCTCCCATTTCGTAAATATTACGTGTGTGCGTTCTACCGTAAATCATACCAATAAGAGCAAAGAAAAGAGCTGTCATCAAACCGTGAGAAATCATTTGCAAAATTGCACCGTCCATTGCGGTTTTGTTCATCATAAGCAAGGCAAAAATTACCATACCACAGTGCGAAACCGAAGAATATGCATTGATATATTTCAAATCTTTTTGCGCAATGGCACCAAATGCACCATACACAATACTAACAGTGGTAAGAATTAAGAACAACCACCCCATTTCTTGTGCCGCATCGGGCAAAAGGTACATAGCCACTCGGAAACAACCGTAACCACCCAATTTCATAAGTACACCTGCGTGAAGCATAGAAACTGCCGTTGGTGCCGAAGCGTGACCGTCGGGCGACCATGTGTGGAAAGGAAATAAAGCACCCAACACACCAAAACCAACAAAAAGGAATGGGAAGAAAAACATTTGCACATCGTGCGGAATTGAAACTTTGGCAATTTCTAAAATATTGAACGTGAGCGCACCGCCATCGGGAGCCGAATTGAAATACAAGCCCAAAAGCCCCAAGATTAACAACGCCGAACCACCCATAAGCATAAGCGTCAATTTCATTGCCGAATATTCTTTATTACCACTACCCCACAAACCAATCAATAAATACATTGGAATTACGGCAAGTTCGTAGAACAAGAACATGGTAAATAAGTCAATTGAAATAAAGAAACCAAATACACCCGATGCCAATAGAAGCAAGGCAATAAAAAATTCACGAGGCAAATCTTCGGTTTTCCACGAAGAAAAAATTCCGGCGAAAACTACTATTGACGTAAGCAAAATCATTGCAACGGCAATTCCATCGACACCAACTGAATAATGAATGTTGAAACTTTCAAACCACAAATAATCTACTCGAAACAACATTTCCGATACGGTATCTTTTGCTCGTTCTGCAAAATATTGATACAATAAATTAAACGCCATTACCAACTGAACACCCATACCCACAGCCGCAACCGTGCGTGTGCCCTTCAATCCTTTTGTGAATAATATTCCAACCATAGTAAGAATTGGAACAACTACAAATAAACTTAATATATCCATAATAATATGCTATAATTATTTTGTAACTAAATAAATAAAAATCAAGGCAAATGTCAGTGCTCCCATAAGGAATACGAGACCGTATTTTTGAACTTGACCTGATTGTAAACCTTTGATTGAGTTCGACACATAGTTGGTAACGGTGGCGAAACCGTTCATTGTAGCGTCAATAACATGGCGGTCGAACCACGCAATAGAACGAGCAACAATGTTGAACAATATTTTTTTCGTTACAAACAAATAAATTTCGTCAATATAAAATTTGTTATAAATTGTAGTGTACACGCCTTTCAACGCTTTGGTTACTTTGGTTGGAATTGTACTTTCTTTGAAATACAACACGTAAGCAATACCCATACCGATAAATGCTATCAATGTTACCGGAATTGCCACATTCCAATGGAAGTGCGTAGCAAATGCCGCACCATCGGAAGTTACAAATTTGCTAAATGGAATGTAACCTGCAAAGATTGCAAAGAACGCCAATACCATTAGCGGAATAGTCATAGTTTTTGGCGATTCGTGCGGAGTATGATGATATTTTGTTTCTTTTCCGAAGAATACACTAAAAAACAATCTTGACATATAAAATGCTGTAAGACCTGCTACCACAACGGCAATAATGAATACCGGTGTATTATTTTGCATAGCCGCAACTAAAATTTCGTCTTTTGAGAAAAATCCCGAAAGTCCCGGAAATCCGCAAATTGCTAACCACGCAATACCAAACGTAATAAACGTTATCGGCATATATTTGCGCAAGCCACCCATATCGAGCATACTATTGCTGTGAACGGCATGAATTATTGAACCTGCACCCAAGAACAACAAGGCTTTGAACATTGCGTGCGTGGTTAAGTGAAACATAGACGCCGTGAAACCTAAGCCATTTTCGCCGCCATATTTTGAAACGCCAAGCGCAAGCATCATATAACCGATTTGCGACATAGTGGAAAAAGCGAGCACCCGTTTTATATCGTATTGAGTACACGCAATAATTGCCGCAAATAGCGACGAAAACGCTCCGACCCACATTACAACAGTCAAGGCATCGGGAGCCGCTATTGCATATATAGGGAACAATCGAGCAACCAAGAACACACCGGCAACAACCATAGTTGCAGCGTGAATTAACGCCGATACTGGAGTTGGACCTTCCATTGCATCGGGCAACCAAATATGTAACGGGAACATTGCTGATTTTCCGGCACCACCCATAAATATTAAAATCAATGCCCAACTAATAACCGATAGTCCCATAAACGAGATACCGCCCATCGTTGCAATGGCAGGTGATTCAAGCGTGCCGATTGCCGATGTTTGTGTCAATTGCACAAAATCGAAGGTTCCTGTGTACCACGAAAGAAGCAAAATACCTATTAGAAAACCTAAGTCGGCAAAACGCGTGGTAATAAACGCTTTTTTCGATGCCGCCACTGCCGATGGTTTTTCGTAATAATATCCAATCAACAAGAATGACGAAACTCCCACAAGTTCCCAAAAAATATACATTTGGAACAAATTGGTAGCAACCACCAAACCTAACATTGAAAATGAGAACAACGAAAGGAAAGAGAAAAATTTATTAAACCCACGTTCGCCGTGCATATAGCCATTGCTATAAATGTGCACCATAAGCGAAACGGTTGTTACCACCAAAAGCATCATTACCGAAATTGGGTCGAGAATTACCCCCAAATCAATGTGAAGCGTGTCGGTAAATTTCAACCACGTAATGTGGTAGGCTATAATTTTTTGATAAACACCATCAACCATGCCGTATACAAAGAAATATTGATAGGCAGTGTAACACGCAAGTAAAAATGATGTTCCGATACTTGCCGTTCCAAGAACGCCCGCAAGTTTGTTCGGCATAGATTTATCAAGAAGCCCAATGGTTAGAAACGTAACTAAGGGCAGTAAAATAATCGCAAGTGTGTATGTAAAATCCATAATTCGTTATTTACCTGTTAATACTTCATTTCGTGTACGTTTTCAACGTTTACTGATTTAAAACGTCGATATACGTTAATAATAATAGCAATTGCAACAGCAGCTTCGGCGGCGGCAATGGCAATCACAAATATTGCAAACATATACCCCTGCAATGCGTCAGGATATAAATATTTGTTAAACACGACAAAATTAATGCTCACCGAATTTAAAATCAGTTCCGATGCCATAAGAATTGTAATAAGATTTCGTCGTACCAAAAATCCGTACACCCCTATAAAAAACATAAGGGTAGTTACAATTAAAATGTGTTGTAATTCTATTCCTTCTATCATAGTAATTATTGTTTATTCTTTTTTGCAATCATAATAGCGGCAACCATAGCTGCCAAAAGTAAAATACTGATAACCTCAAACGGTAACACATAACCGCCTTCGCCGTAGTTCAAAAATGCTCGTCCGAACAGTTTAACATCGGGTGCGGTGGTTTGCTCGGCAAGTCGCGAAGTAAAATCAAATTGAAGCACGGTTGAAATACAGATTACAGTTCCTGCAATTGCTGCTAATGCTGCCGGAATTGCTTTTTTCGGCTCTGCCAAATCAAATTGATGCTCCATGTGATGAGTTAAAAGGATTGAGAACACTATCAACACCACAATACCTCCTGCGTAAATCATCAATTGCACTGCAGCTAAGAAATTTACTTGGAGTAAAAAATATAAACCCGCAGTTGCTATCAGCGTAAACATTAAAGCTGTAGCGGCACGCAAAATTTTTCTGCTCGTAACGGTAAGCACCGAACAAACAAGAATAACTGCGGCTAAAATGTAAAATATAATTACGTTCATAGTATTATTGTTTAATTGCGATTGTAGAATTAGGTTTATTTAAAATGCGAGTCAAATCAGAACGGTTATACACCGAATTTTCAAATTCTTGACCGAAAGCCAATGATTTTGATGGACAAGATTTTACGCACAAGCCGCAAAACGTACACATTCCCATACGATAAATATGTTTGTCAAGTGCTTTTTTCTTTTTATCGTCCACCACAATTGTTTTTGAAATTACTTCAATCGAACCGTTCGGACAGTTCATTTCACAAATACCACAACCTGTGCAGGTATGTTGGTTTTGCTCGTTGTGTATCATGTACACATTGCCTCTAAATCGGTCAAACATTTTCAATGTTGCTCGATTTTCAGGATATTCTTGCGTTACTATTTCGCCCGGACTGAAAAAATATTTCACCGTAACCGACAGTCCCGTTAATAGGGATTTTACGCCGCCAAGTACTTCTTTTATATATTCAACTATTGCGTTCATACAGTTTTTTGTGTTAAAATTATAAGTGCCAGCCAAGTAGCACGCACGTTGCCATAAGAATTAAGTTTACTAAGTTGATTGGTAATAAATATTTCCATTCCAATCGCAATAATTGGTCAATTCGCAAACGCGGGAATGTCCATTTAAACCACATCATTACAATTATAAGAACAAAGACTTTTAAGAAAAACCATAATACAGGAGGAATATACGCCATCACCGTATTGAAACCGTCTAATCCCGGAATTTGGAATGGTTGCCAGCCGCCCAGAAACACCGTAGTACCAATTGCCGCAATTACAAACATATTCATATATTCCGACAAATAGAACAACGCAAATTTAATACCCGAATATTCGGTGTGAAACCCTGCGGTAAGTTCCGATTCTGCCTCGGCTAAGTCAAAAGGACCACGGTTGGTTTCGGCTGTTCCAGCTATCATAAATATTACAAATGCAATTATAGCAGGAATGTGTCCTTTGAAAATAAACCACAAATCGGCTTGACCGGCTACCACTTCCGAAAATTGCATGGTGCCTGCCAAAACAATTATTGTCATTAACGACAAACCTGCTGAGAGTTCATAACTCACAATTTGTGCACCACTACGCATTGCACCAATAAGCGAATATTTATTGTTACTCGACCAACCAGCAAGCAAAATACCTAACACGCCCAACGACGAAACTGCCGTAACGTACAATATACCTATGTCGAAATCCATCATTTGCAAACCTTTGTCGAACGGAATTGCTCCGATTGAAAGAAAAGTTGCTGTGATTACGATAAATGGCGCAAGATTAAATAATACTTTATCCGAATTTTTGATAGGAATCAACTCCTTCATCAAAAGTTTTATGAAGTCGGCTATTGTTTGTATAATACCATACGGACCAACTCGGTTGGGACCCGGACGGTTTTGAATAACGGCACACACTTTTCGTTCCAAATACACGGCAAACAAACCGAATATAGCAAAGAACAAAAGATAGGCAATACCTGCAATGACAAACTCTATGGTGGTTGTCAATAAGCCTTCTCCGAGCGAAGACACAAGTCCCTCGTGAATGCTTGATGTTAATTCTGTAAAATCGTATAGAAACATATTGTAGTGTATTTTAACGGTCTATATCTGGAATTACTAAGTCGAGCGAACCCATAATTGCTATAAGGTCGGCTATTTTTTGTCCGCGTACCATGTGGTCTAACGCCGAAAGGTTGGCAAGATTCGGCGAACGGAATTTGATGCGGTACGGATTTTTCTCACCTCTACTCTCAACAAACACACCAAATTCACCACGGCTCGATTCTACTCGTTGGTAGTATTGACCTTCGGGCAATTTAATGATTGGTTTCATTTTGGTTTGGTAGTCGCCATCAGGAATATTGTCAATCAATTGTTCAATAATCGACATTGACTGATAAAACTCGTCAATGCGGTTTTTGTAACGAGCCATAGAGTCGCATTCGGTGCGAATAATTTCATCGAACTGCACTTTGTCGTAGGCACTATACGGTTCCAATTTACGAATGTCGCACGAAAATCCGGAACCTCGTCCCGATGGACCGGTAACTCCGAATGAAATGGCATCTTCTTTGCTCAATAGCCCTACTCCTATCGCACGGTTTTTGAAAATTACGTTACCTGTAAGTAATTTGTCGTATTCAGGCAATTTCTTTTTCAAATGCACCAAACACTCTTTTACCCGTTTTTGGAAATTAGGGTGAATATCGTACATCACGCCGCCCGGACAGTTATAGCTTTGCAACAAACGTCCACCGGTGGTTTCTTCAAAAATGTCAAGAATGTGTTCGCGGTCGCGCAAACCATAGAAAAAGGTTGTGAGTGCACCCAAGTCCATACCGAACGCCGACCACCACAATAAATGCGATGCTATGCGCGAAAGTTCCGACATGATGGTGCGAATATATTTCACACGGTCGCTCACTTCTACGCCAAGTGCTTTTTCTACCAACAAACACACCGCTTCATTGTTTTGATGCGCCGAAAGGTAATCCAACCTGTCGGTAAGGTGTATAATTTGCGGATACGTGTTGCGTTCACACATTTTTTCAATACCACGGTGTATGTAACCGCAGTATGGTTTAAGGTCTTTTACAACCTCGCCTCTAAGATTTACCAACAAACGAAGTACCCCGTGTGTTGAAGGGTGCTGAGGACCCAAATTGAGGAAGTAATCTTCTTCCTTATCTATATTTGCTATTGTATTTGTCATAATGCGGGCAAAAGTATAAATATTATTTTAACAAATCAATTATAAACTCATTTTTTATTGTATTTTTAATCCTGCGCCTAATTCTACTTTAATACTCTGTATTTTTGTTGTCCCTTCGGCATCAAGAATTAATGTTACTCCTTGTTCTACTTCTACATTTTGTACGTTGATATCGCATGATGCTGTAAGTATGTTATTAGTGATTACGTCTTGATTAAGAAGATACGCATCACACTGCGCTTTTCGCACGGCTTCATACGCATTTAATCTTCTACTCTCAGCAATTAATCCTTCAAGCGCAGGTATTTCATCTGCACCGTCAAGTAATTGTCGTTTTACAAACAATGCAAAATCCGCAGGATTATTTTTATATGTTTGTATTGTATTTTGTGGCATTGCAGCGTACATAAGAGCAATAACACCTGCAACATGGGGACTCGCAAAAGAAGTCCCGTTTCGAGGGGCATATCCGAACTCATCAACACCAGGAACGGTAGTATAAATATCAGTACCCGGAGCTCCAATATCTACCGTACTAACACCATAACCAGCGAAATAGTATTTAGTATCATCTTCTGTAGTATTTGTTACGGCTATAAGATATTCACTTGAGCAACCCGATGGCATATCTCCCACTATATCTATGTTGTCATTTGCGTTAATAACAGAGACACAACTTAATATACCGACATTTCCTAAAACATCATATAAAGCACACCATATAGGAAAATTGGAGGGATTTCCTCCTTTATTCCAATCTATACCAAACGATGAATTGGTAACAACAATAAATGCACCTTTTTGTCCATTAGTTTCGTTATATAATGAGCGCATTTGATATACATATCTATATGCTTCAATAACTACCGCTTCATTTCCACCGGAAATACTACCACACACCGGAGAAATTTTACCATTCCAATTGATTCCACTTATACCTTTGCCATTATTCCCAATAGCCCCAATTACTCCGGAAACAGCAGTTCCATGTAAAGAATCAAGTAAAGAATACGTGTTATTATAAGCATTCCAACCGTTATAATCATCAACATATCCATTACCGTCATCATCTGCGCCATTTATTGGGTCATTGATGTTTTTCCAAAAATTCAAATCTTCGTGTTGCTGATAAAACCCATTATCAATAACTGCAACAACAATATTATCACCGGTTGTGGTAATTCCTCCTATGGTAAATTCTTCCCAGACATCAGGTAAACCAATTTTCGGAGGAGCCCATTGTGGACCACCATATAAACAACCATTATAATACGGATCATCAGGATCAAGACCTCGTAAATCTATACCTGTATGGTTGTTTTGAACATACTTTACTTGATTATTTGATGCTAAATTATTCATTCGCATATTTCGCTGCGCCATATTTCTTTGTCCTTTTTCATCAGCAAACTCAAAAAGCCAAATATTTAATTCTTCAAACAAACAACGTTTTGGTTCAATTTTCTGAGCCGAACGTACTGCAAATTCTTTCGCATCAACTCCTTGTTCCAACCATATTATCAATTCATTTTCAACAAAAGAAGATGTATCGTTCTCTATAAAAGTAAACCTATCTTGCGCATACACTGAATGCGTCAGTACAATGATTGTTATTATACACATTACTTTTCTCATGGCATTTTGATTTTAGTAAGAAAAATAATAGGCTGGTTTTCAGCATTTATAAAAACTAATTCATTATTTGAAATTTCATATTTCACAGTATTATACATACTTTCCCTAAAAGTCGCATCGTTCGTATTTCGTAATTCAATACCATTATGATTGTACTGCGCATACTTTACGACATCGTTTTGAGATAGAATATCTATTAGCTCACTTAATGGTTTTGTTCCATTTGTCTCAAAAAGCCAAATTTTCCAATCCCATAATGAACGCTTGGGCATAACACCAAGATTAGAATTAACAGCAAATTCTTCAACATCTATTTCTTGTGCAAAGCAAATTATCAATTCATTTGCAACATAATGAGTTTCTTTATAGTTATATATAGAGATTTGTTGAGGTTCCTCTATTTTAAATGAATATTCAAATGTATCATAAAATGTATTACCCGATATAATTCCTTGTGTAGTATCCGGAATTATTATTGAAATATGCGAGTAAGTGGCATCATTATCGAATAATGAACTAATATTGGTCAATTCTCCTTTAGAATATAATGCTTCTACTTTCCATGTGCCACTCATTGTCGTCGATTGATTTTCAAAATCATTGGTTTGTGGATGGTTTTCTGATTTATTGCAACCGCAGAATACAAACAGCAATACTATAAATAAATTTACAGTTATTTTTCTCGTAATCATTATTTTATATAACTTCAAACTCTGCATACGCATAATAACTTTCTACTTCTTTTTGTATTCTATATTTATTTTTTTTAACCGTTTATACTTCAACCAAAGAATATAAGCGTATCTAACTTTCTATTACCTCGGCTATTAAACAAGTAACTCCTATCGTTTCTCATACAACATTATTTCATCGAATGAAACCCATTGAATTTCATTAAATACCCCGCCCCTTATTTAGTCAGAATCATTTGTTTAGTTTCACTCGCAGCACCGTCAGCAAGCAACACATAACCATAAATGCCTGCCGAAAGTGCCCCCGCTTCTATTTCAATAGAAATGTTCCCACGTTCTACAATAGTTATACATTGTACTTGCACACCTTGCATATTATAAACACACAACTGCACTTTTTGAATTTGCTGTGGCACATAACATTTTACTGTTGTACGTTCATTAAATGGATTTGGTGCATTTTGATAGAGTTTCAAACCTTCTATTGCTGCATTATCAGAAAAACACATATTTTGTATTGCTTCGCTTTCGTCTATTGCAGCCGATTTTAGAGTATCATTTGTATTAAAACCTGCTATAGTTTCTTCTAAGTATTCTATTCTTTGTTGTTGAACTTTCAATGCTTCTACCATTACAGGAATTAAACCGATATAATTTACCGAATAATAACCACTCGTAGAATCCATGCTCACCAATTCAGGAAAAACTTCTTTCAATTCTTGTGCTAAATAGCCAAACTCAGCAATAGGATCAACAATTTTCCTTTCATTTTTAGCTCGTAATTCTATTGATAACGTATCTTGTAGTTCAATAACAACAGCGGCTTTTTTGTATGATTTTCCCTGTAATTGATACAGTTTATCTATTTCATTTGTTAATGGTTTTATATCACTTTTTAAGCGTTCGTCACTTGTAATAGGAAAATTATTAGCATACACATTACCAGTTACATACAAATCATTATTATTAATCAATACTCTGCCTCCTGTAAAATAACCGGAATAGGTTTTTGCCGGAGTTACACCCGAAACCGTTGAATATATGCCATAAACGTTAGCTTCGGTAGAGGTTGTTGTTGTTGTAAAACGCCCTCCATACGCAGAAGCTGTTATTGGTGCTGTTATCGTATTCTCGCAAGAAATCCCATACGCATAAGTACCGCTAGCACCACCGTAACCTGTATTATTTATAGATAATCCAATCGAGTGAGAACCAGGAAAACCACCCGCACCAGAAGCCGAATTTTCTATAGCTATTCCCGTGCTAGTGCCAGAATAACTACCTGCACTATTGTGTATATAAATTCCATTGGCTGTTTTGTTCGGCTGAGCTGGTGAACCAGTAGTAACTCCTGTATTTACCATATACATTCCATACAAACTTGCACTTTGCATAAGCAGTTTGGTGTCAGTATTGGGAACTACAGTACCTATTGAGATATTGCCTGTCGTGTTATTCACTTCCATTTGTGCAACTCCCATGGTTACAACAAACAGTAAACTCACAACAAGACCAACTATTCTCATGATTTTTATTTTATTAAATCAACTATAAGTTGCGGATTGCTGTAATCTTTACGCAACGGGTGTCCATGCCATTCTTCGTCCAACAGTAGGCGACGCATATCGGGGTGGTTGTTGAACGTAATTCCCAATAAATCATACACTTCTCGCTCCTGCAATTCGGCAGTTTTCCATAGTTCGCACACTGAATCCAATCGTGCATTTTCACGGTCGGCAGTTTTGGCAACTAAAGTAATTTTATGGTGCAATGTGGTTGATTCCAAGTGATATACAACGCCCAATTCGGGATTATAATCCACGCCTGTAAGGCTATATAAATAGTCGAACTGTGTGTCGGGTTGTTCTTGTAACTGTTTTGCAACTGCAAAAAGACTATTTGCAGGAATTTCGGCAAGCACGTAATCTTGAGTGTCGGTGCAAACCGCATCGGCGCAAAGTTGCGCAATTCGTTGTTTTAATTCTTCGTTAGTCATACGCTCTGATTACATAAAATTTGTATCGTGGTCAAGAGGATCTCTCATTGATTCTTTTTTAATTTTCTCGTGCAATTCAAGCATTCCTTGAAAAAATGCTTCGGGACGCGGCGGACAACCCGGAATATATACGTCTACCGGAATTATGTTATCGGCTCCGCGAACCACGCTGTAAGAATTGTAGAAAAACGGACCGCCAGATACAGCGCATGAACCCATTGCTACTACATATTTCGGCTCAGACATTTGGTCGTACAAACGTTTGAGAACAGGTGCCATTTTCTGTGTAATTGTTCCGGCTATCACTATCAAGTCGGCTTGACGAGGCGAAGCTCGGTATACTTCCATACCGAATCGAGAAAAGTCGTGGCGCGGTGCTCCGGCTGCCATCATTTCTATACCGCAACAACTTGTGGCAAACGTAAGAGGCCACAAAGAATTTTTGCGTCCCCAATTTACCAAATCGTCTAATTTTGTAAGAATAAATCCCCCTTGACCGGCTTTTGTGCGGTTAAGGTCTAATTTCAATTCTTCGAGCGAAGAATATTCTTTTTCTGCTACTCCCATTTTAATGCTTGTTTTTTCCACGCGTATAAAAGTCCTAAACCTAATATTATGCAGAATATTATTAGCTCTGCATAAGCTATCATTCCTAATCCGTCGGCAACCATTCCTTTCATTACTGCTGCCCAAGGGAATAAAAATACCGCCTCTACCGCAAAAACAAGGAATATAATAGCAAATAAATAATAGCCTACATTGAATTGAATCCACGTTTTACCAATTGTTGGCACGCCCGATTCATACGGCTCCGACTTTTGTTTGTTTTTCGTTTTGTGAGGAACTAAACTTGAAAAGAGTACGGCTAAGCCCACTAAGGCTACACCGAGTAAAAACATAAGAATTAAACCTTCGCTGTTCATTATTGTGCGTTTTTGTGTAAAACTGAATTTGGGGGCAAAGGTAATTTTTTTTATTTAACGACAAAATAAAATATCTAAAATTTAACGAACAAGTTTTTATTTGGCAGCAATAATAAAAAAACATACCTACAACAATACAGTTTTATATGTACCGTCGTAGGTATGTATCAATGCATACCGTGCGTAACACGATGTATTCTTTTAGAGTCTATCTTCCAAAATTGCAACAACAGTTTCTTGGGTAATATCGCCGGCTTCGCCAAAATTAACTACGCCACGATTGGCTAAGCGTTGAGCAACTTCAATGCAAGTTTCTTTACCCAAATTATAGGCACTCAAACGAGTAGGAACGCCCAACGATTCAAAGAACGCAACGGTTTTTTCTATCGTTTTGTCAATTTTTTCATCATCGCTTCCTTCGGTAATTCCCCAAATTCGTTCGCCATATTGTATAATTTTTTTGCCTTTCACCGCACGGCGAATGTTCATATTACCGGGTAGTACTATTGCCAGCGTGCGTCCGTGGTCTATGCCGTGAAGAGCTGTCAATTCATGTCCTATAACGTGCGTACTCCAATCCTCAATTGCTCCACGCGAAATTATTCCATTGAGAGCCATTGTTGCGCTCCACATAAAATTTGCCATGGCATCGTAATTCGAGTGTTCTGCCATTACTATCGGAGCTTCGTCAATCAATACTCGAAGTATTCCTTCTGCCCACAAATCCTGTAACGGAGTATTGTTTGGAATAGTCAAATATTGCTCCATAACGTGAATAAATGCATCAACAATACCGTTTGCTATTTGTTTGTCGGGCAACGAAAAACATACTTCGGGGTCTAAGATTGAAAATTTGGGCATTACCAACGGACTTCCGAAGCTTAGTTTTTCACGAGTACTTTTGCGTGAAACTACCGAACTTCCATTCATTTCGGAACCGGTAGCAGGCAAAGTAAGCACACAACCGAGCGGCATAGCTTTTTTCACAGGAACCGTTCCTTGTAAAATTCCCCATGGGTCTACACCTTGTGGCAAACAAAGAGCTGCTGCCAAAAATTTAGTACCGTCAATAACCGAGCCACCCCCTACAGGCAATAGAAACGTAACTTTTTCGGTTTTCGCTATTTCATATGCTTCCATCATGGTTTCGTAACTCGGATTGGGTTCTATTCCGCTAAATTCTATGTAATCAAAGCCTTTTAGTGCTTTTGTTACTTGCTCGTACACACCATTCCGTTTAATGCTTCCGCCACCATAGAGCAGCATAATTTTTTCATTTTCCGGTAATATATCGGCAAGTTGGGCAATGGTATTTTTTCCAAAAATGATAGAAACCGGATTGTAGAAATTGAAATTATTCATTTATATATTAATTTTTAATTATTTTTTTTAGTTCGAATAAAAATCGCATTATAACCATACAAGCGAATCGAAAATCAACTATCGCTTAATCGGCGCAATTTCTTATATCACAATCAATTTTTAAAGAATCACAGTGTTGATTATGTATACAATAAGAAACACTCTAAGCAAACCCCAAAATTATATAGAAATTCTATACCATGTATACTGTCGTTATATGATATTGAGCATATTTTTCAATAGCAATCTATCATAGTTATTGCAATAATTGGAAGCATTCGATAGTAATAGTGTTTTGCTCTTATCTATTAATTTTTCGGCAAAATTTTATAAAACGTATCACCACGCAATCCCATACGGAGCGACTCTAAGGCTATAATCTCGTTTGTAGCAATATTTCCCAAATTCACATCACAGCCAAAAAGATTGATAAACATAGCTTGCTGTGCTTTAAGCGGGGCTTCCCACATAATTGTATCAATTGCAATATTGTTGCTAATAAAGTTAATAAGTTCCATATTAGGCGAACCGTCTTTATTGAAAATTCCGATTGTGCCGCTTTCGCGAGCTTCTGTAATTACTTTTACCGAACCGGCTGCAAATTCAGCTTGCATTTGTTGTATCCATTCTTCCGGTGTGTAGTACACACTTGCGTCTTTTGAACCCACTTCGGAAATTACCGTAAAATTTTTCTTCAATTCCTTAATGTATGCAAGTTTTTGCGAGTGTTCCATATCCATAGTTCCATCGCTTACTTCGGCGAGTTCTATGTTGTATTTCCCTAAAAATTCTTGATATTCGTTGAACATATTACGAGCAGCAAAGAGTTCAAAAAGTGTTCCACCAAAGTATGGAGTAATTCCTGCTTCTTTGTAAATTTCAACTTTTTCTTTCAAGTTGGGCGTAATGAGCGATGTGCCGAATCCTATTTTAATAAAATCCACATACTCAGCGCAATCGCAAGCAATTCCTGTGGCTTCAATCGAAGTCAAACCTTTATCTATAACCATTGTCATGGCTTTTTGTCTTGGTTTTTTGTCCCGCACGGGAACGAAGGGTAATTCAAAATTCATCATAAATTTGTATGTATTATTGAGTGAAATAATTCTAATTCTTTGGTAGGGATTGTACAGTTTTCAAAAAACACATCAGCCATTTCGGGGGCTTTTGCGTAGGCAAAGGTAAAATATTCTACGGCTTTATCAATTTTTTTCTGCTGAATATATAATTCCGCTATGGTATAATGTATAACAGCTTCATCGGTATGTTTGAGTGCTTGTTGCAGCACTTTCAGTGCTTTGTCAATTTTTTTGTTACTGCGTTCCACATTTGCATAGTGCAACCATAGTTCTGCATTGTTCGGCTCAAATTTTACCGCTTGTTTACACACCGAAATAGCCTCATCATATAAATCAAGTACATTAAGCAAAAGAGCGAAATCCATGACAATTTCACCATTGTCAGGCTCCAATTCTATTGCTTTTTTGTATAATTCTACCGCTTGTTTGTAATCTTCGTCGAGTGCATACATTTTTGCCAGCCGTGCCCACGATTTTGCATGGTCGGGGTCTACTTCGAGTAGTGCAATTCGGCAATTGACTGACTGTTCAAAATCCTCCAATTCGGCATAACAATCGGCTAACGAGTCGAGCGCCTCTATATGATTGGGGGCAATTTCCACAATTTCTTTCAATATTTGTATGGCTTCATCGGTTGCTTTCATGGCTACCAAACACGTAGCTTTTACAAAAAGTGCTGCTACAAATTCGGCATTAATTGCCAGCGCATAGTCCAAAGCCTCAATGGCTTCGGCGAATTGACTGCTTTGCCAATAGGCTACACCCAAATTGAACCACGCATCGGAATTATACGGATCGGCTTGCACTACAGATTGTAGCAGTGCAATGCCTTTTTCTGTATTACCCATTGAGGTATAGCACATTGCCGAATAATACAATAATTCCGAATTGTTGGGATATTTGTTCAACGTGTGCTGTAACAATTTTTGCGCAGCTTCGTAATGTGCGTGCAAGAGAAGTTCCGTAGCTATATAACACACGGTATTTTCTTCTTCTTCGGGATTCAACGCAATGGCTCGTTTTAGATAAAAAAATGCATTGGCAATATCGCCTTTATGCGCATAAATAAAACTCAAATCGGCAGCATGATAGCCATCGTCAGGCTCTAATTTAATTAGTTTATGAAATATTTGCAATGCATCGTCTTCGCGCATACAATCAACGAGGAACATTGCTCGACTTGCTTCTATTTCCGAATGGAAACCATGTTGTTTTTGCGCATAGGTATAGAGTTGTTCTATTGTTGCCTCATCTTCGTCGTGTTCGGTATAGTAATCAATGAGTTCCAAAAACTCATCGACATCAAAATATACTTCTTTTTTGCTTGCCAACATTTGCTCGCATTTTTTGAGTAATGAAGTGAATTCTTCTTCGTTATTGTTCATACGGTTTTGATTTTCAAAAATCATTATAGCACGGTATACTTTGTATTAATCCAAAGCGTACCAATTATAATGCAACGTAGTATCGCATTTTTAACATATAGATTGCTTCTCATCTCACACTTGCGCTTCACGCAAGGCTATCCTTTCGTTATCTACAAATGTTCCGGACGCAACAAATCGGTAATTTCTTTTACCGGATTGAAGGTTTCTATGGGCACTTCCACAAAAATTGTGTTCCAGTTCGACATTGCACCATTCCACAAACCGGGTAATTCCAATGCTTTTAAAGCCTTGCCGTTACTGCTTTTTTCGGTAATAATTCCCGAATTTTCATCAACAAAATCAAGCAAATTGTATTTTTTGCCATCGCTATTTTTCACACCGCACACCAAGTCTACCGGATTGAAATGCGTAGACGCATTCAAAATTTCCATTTGTTGTTTATTGTCCACATCAATTTGGGCTTTTTCTATAATTTGCAACGTTTGTGCGCCGTCGCTTTCCTGCACAAAAAAGGGGCCACCACCCGGTTCTCCTTCATTTTTCACCATACCGCACACGCGAATCGGACGATTGAGAATTTCCAAAATATATTCTTTGCAATCGTTGCGTGCCCATGTTTCAAAGCCTTCCGGGAAACGGAAAAATAATTCTTCCGAAAGAAATTTACACACATTGCGAAAGCGTTTGTCGGACAAGTGACGGCTTTTGCTGATTTTCGCAACATACTTATACACCGTATTTTGATAATCTATAAGAATACCTGCCAATACTTTTTTATACAAAACCGTTATGTCTTTGTGAGAATCGGGCACTACATTATCTATATTTTTTATGAAAATTATATCAAAATCCAAATCATTTAGATTTTCTATCAACGCTCCGTGTCCGGCAGGACGGAACAGTAAACTGCCATCGGTATTCTCAAACGGTGTGTTATCCGCATTTACCGCAATAGTGTCGGTCGATGGTTTTTGCACACTATAATGAGTGTAATATTT
>JAISIO010000005.1 GCA_031262005.1 Bacteroidales bacterium | reverse complement strand
ATTTCGCGCCGCAATTCTTCTTCGGTAGGCAAATAAAGTTTGTACTTAGAGGCAAATAGTTGTTCGTTGCCGTGTAGCACAGAATAACGAGCAATGTCGTGGTCGGTTTCCGAGCAAAGCACAATGCCAATGGTGGGGTTATCTCCATCGTTGCGTTTAAGTTCGTCATACATACGGATATACATATCCATTTGCCCAACATCTTGGTGCGTAATCTTTGTGGTTTTAATGTCAATCAGTACAAAACATTTGAGAATGTAGTTATAAAATACGAGGTCAATAAAATAATTTTCGGCTTCGGTGCGCACAAGTTGCTGGCGAGCAACGAAAGAAAAACCTTTGCCAAGTTCGAGCAAAAATAGTTGCAGATTGGTAATAATGGCATTTTCGAGGTCTTTTTCTATGTGTCCGGCATTTGCAGGCAGTCCGAGAAATTCCAATACGGTAGGATTTTTGATAAACGCGAGTTTGTCGTTCTGAAAGTCGCTTGTTTTTTCCTTCATCTCTTGCACCACCTGCTTTTTGTTTTGCGAAAGCAACAATCGTTCATAATACTGCGAATTGATATTGCGGTCTAAGGTTCTAAAAGCCCACGATTGTTCGGCGGTTTCTTTCAAATACCACTCTCGCACATCTTTGTTTTGCACACGCATAATTCGCTGGATATGAGACCACGACAAAAATTTGAAGGTCGCGCCGAAAGATTCGGCGAATCCGGTTCTCTGAATTTGGCGAACGGTGTTCGCCGAATTTGACACTTCGGGAAACATCAGATAAAACTGACGAAATTGTCGCAGTGTGCGCTCGGAAAAGCCGTTTCCAAACTCTTTTGTCAATTCTTCCGAAGCGAGTTTTATGATTTGTTTTCCGTAGTCGGCACGTTTTTTCCCTTGCTGCTCCTGCTCCACAATTTGCTGCCCTATGAGCCAATTCGCCTCCACCTGAGCGAAATTTACGGCAGCGTAAGCCTTTTGGCGGGCTTCTTGCACAATTTGCTTCAACTGCACAATGAAATTGCCGGCTATTGCTATCGGCTGCGTGGATTGTTTTTCTATGTTATTCATATTTCAAAACCTATTTTCTTTAGATTTTCTTTTATCGCTTCGTCCAATTCATTCGCTTTTTGCATCTGCTCTTGTAATAAAAGGGTCAACGCCCCCATTTTATCGGCGAAAGCTACACCGTCATCTTCTTCTTGTTTGAAATCAATGTAGCGACCGGGTGTGAGAATGTATTTGTTTTTGCGTATGTCTTCAATTGTTGCACTTTTGCAAAATCCGGGAATGTCTTCATATAGCCCATCTCCTGCTCCTTCCTTTGAGGGGAGAGCACGCCAGTTGTGATACGTTTCGGCAATGGCGGCAATGTCTTGGTCGGTAAGTTCCCGTTGCTTGCGACTAATCATTGAGCCGTATTCCCGTGCATCAATGAAAAGGATTTCGTTTGTGCGATTGCGAAAGCCACCGCCTCCCCCACGGGTGGAGGAACCTGTTTTGTTTCGGCTCAAAAACCACAGACAAGCGGGAATTTGCGTATTGTAAAATAGCTGCGAAGGCAGGGCAACCATACAATCCACCAAATCGGCTTCAATCATTGCTTTGCGAATTTCGCCCTCGGTGGCTGTTTCGCTGCTCATGCTGCCGTTTGCGAGTACAATTCCGGCAGAGCCGTAAGGGGCAAGTTTGCTCACAAAGTGTTGCAACCAAGCGTAGTTAGCATTTCCTTGTGGCGGAATGCCGTATTTCCATTTGTGAGTTTCGGCGGTGTTTATGCTGTAATCGCTCACGTTGAATGGCGGATTGGCAATCACATAATCCACTTTGAGTTCGGGGAAGCGGTCGTTCGTAAACGTATCGCCCAATTCTATTTTGGCATCAATGCCTCGAATTGCCAAATTCATTTTTGCCAATTTGTAGGTGGTGGGGTTGCTCTCTTGTCCGAAAATAGAAATTTTGCCTCGGCGATGTTCGTGCAGTTCTATAAATTTTTCGCTTTGCACAAACATTCCACCGCTTCCGCAACAGCCGTCGTACACTCGTTTTTCGGCTTCGGGCGCAAGCATTTCTACCAACAGTTTTACAATGCTTTGCGGTGTGTAAAACTGTCCGCCTTTTTTGCCTTCGGCATCGGCAAACTGTCCGAGAAAATATTCAAACACAAATCCCAACACATCTTTACCTTTACCGCTCCCGTTGTTGCTCAACGATATGGAGCCAATCAGGTCAATGAGTTCGCCAAGTCGTTGCTTGTCGAGTGCCGGGCGTGCATAATCTTTGGGCAACACGCCTTTGAGCGAAGGGTTATCTTTTTCAATGGCGTCCATTGCATCGTCAATATCTTTGCCAATGGTGGGTAGCTTTGCCCTTCCTTGCAACCATTGCCATCGGGCTTGAGTCGGCACATAAAAAACCCGCTCGGCGGTATATTCGTCTTTATCCTCGGGGTCGGCACCAGTTTCGTGCTTTGTGGCATCTAATTGTCGGTAGAGTTCATCAAAAGCATCAGAGATAAATTTGAGGAAAATTAAACCCAACACAACGTGCTTGTATTCGGCAGCATCCATGTTGTTACGCAGTTTGTCGGCAGCTTGCCACAGTGTTTTTTCGAGTTCTAATTGATTGGTCATTGTATGTTTCTATTTTTTATGACGTTGTTTTTTACTGAGCAAAGGTTTTGTAAATGGTTACTTCCCAATGCAAAAGTTCTTAAAGATATGCCCCAAAGTTTCATCGTTGCTTATAGCACCGGTAATTTCGCCAATAGCATGCAGTGCGTGGCGTAAATCAATACATACAAGTTCGTTCGACACGCCTTGTTGTAATCCTTGCAATACCGTTTGCAAACTGTCCGCAGCATTAACAAGACATTCGTAATGACGTGCATTTGAAAGTATTATGTCGTTTGCGCCGCAGTTATTCAGCTGCGTTTTTGCTACCAGCAACGAAGTCAATTCGTGAATGTTTTTGTGCTGTTTTGCCGAAATGTATACAATTGCATCGTTTGCGCCAAGCTGGGCGGCGAGCGGTGTTTCAATGTGTTTTTCTCGTTGTTCGGCAGGTATCAAATCAATTTTATTGACCACCACAATAAAATGTTGATGCGGCTGCACGCGTTGTTGAATGGCAGCAATTTGCTGTTGAATAAGGCTTGTGGATTGGAGCGCATCAACCAAGAGCAGTACAATTGTTGCCTGTTCTATTTTCGCAAAAGTGCGGTTTATTCCAAGTTGTTCCACGTGATTATCGGTGGTGCGAATGCCTGCGGTGTCCATAAAACGAAACGTTATGCCGTCTATTATCATAGTGTCTTCAATCACATCGCGAGTGGTACCAGCAATGTCCGAAACTATTGCCCGATCTTCGTTCAAAATAGTATTGAGTAAGGTTGATTTTCCCACATTCGGTTCACCGATAATGCACACCGGCACACCGTTTTTTATAGCATTCCCTATGCTGAAAGAATTGGTAAGATGCTCTATGCGAGCAAGAATTGTGTGCGCAAGTTTTTGTAATTCTTCGCGATTGGCAAATTCTACGTCTTCTTCTGCAAAATCGAGTTCCAATTCAAGCATTGCCGAAAAATGCAGTAATTGCGCCCGCAAATCACTCAATTCATGCGCATAATTTCCTTTCATTTGCGATACTGCCAATTGGTGTGCAGCTTTGCTCGACGATGCTATAAGGTCGGCAACAGCTTCGGCTTGCGAAAGGTCTAACTTGCCGTTCAAATAGGCTCGCTTGGTAAACTCGCCCGCTTTGGCAAGTCGAGCACCCTGAGTAAGCAAAAGTTTCAATATTTCTTGCACAATATACTGCGAACCGTGACAGCTAATTTCCACGCTGTCTTCGCCAGTGTAGGAATGAGGGGCTGAAAATACGGAAACCAGCACATCGTCTACGTGCGAACCGTTGTTGTGAATGCTACCGTAGTGCAGTTTATAGCCTTCGTGGATCCAGTGATTATTACTACGCACGGGCGTAAATATTTGACTAACAATATGCTTTGCTTGCGTACCGCTTATACGAATTACCGCCAGTGCAGCTGTTCCTGTGGCTGTGGCTGTGGCACAAATAGTGTCGGTGGAGTGTGTAAAATTGAGCAACATTTATTTTGGAATTTAGTAATATTAGAATCTATAAATGTAGGAATATACGAATTTAGGAATTTAAATTCTAAATTCTTCAATTTCTACATTCTTAAATTCTACTTAACTTGGTTAGTTTTTTGTAAAAATTTTATTTGGTTCTCAACCTGCTCGGTATTGACCGGAAAAAAGGCATTGATACCTGCAAAAATTCCAAAACATACAATTACAATTCCAGCAACTCTGTTTATCCGGAAAATCACTCGCAGTTTGAATAAATTACGAAATGCCGAAACCAGTGAAACCAAAATAAACCACCACGTACACGCTCCTAAAAACACGCCGCCGACAAGTGTTAGCGTATGAGCGAAATTATTTTTCACCAGCCCTAAACTGGTGAATACCAAACCAAAAAAGAGAATGGTTACCGGATTGGAAAGTGTGAGACCAAACACCGAAAAGAAATCGGAAAACGGATTCGATTTTTGTATATTTTTATAGCGGCGCACTTGTTTTATAGTGTTGGTTAAAAACAAACGAAACCCAAGAAAAATAAGAACCGCCGCACCTGCGAGCATAAGATAAACCCGTTGTTCTTCAAAAAAATCGGCAACAAACGAAAGCCCAAACCCGGCAATAAACGCAAACGAAGAATCGGCAGTGGCAGCTCCAACACCCGACACAAAACCCGAACTGCGCCCTTGCAGCAAGGTGCGCTGAATGCACAAAACGCCTATTGGTCCCAGTGGAATGGAAACAACTATTCCAATAATAAAGCCTTCTATTAAAATACTTGCAAGCATGGCGCAAAGATACACTATTAATTGTATTTTGGTTAAAAAAAATAACGGCACTTTTGTCCGAAACAGCAAAAAATAATAGGTATTTCATTCCTTTTGCTGCGTAAAAATGCGCAAATAGTAGTATTAAGTGTAGCAAGAATTTGCTCCGTTCGTAATAGATTTGTACCTTTGCGGCTTATAATCAAAAATTCATAGTATGAAAAAATTCACCTTGTGTTTCTGCATCTCTTTATGTTGCATTCTTTGTAATTACTCCTGCAATAATCAAGAAGAAGAAGAAAAACAAGTGGTAGAACAGGAAGAACCGGTTCTGAAATATGGAATAGATGTGAGCAATTTAGAGGTAATTGAAAGCACCTATCCAAAAAACAAAACATTGACCGAGATTTTTTTTGAAGCCGGTTTGCCCAAAACTATGGTAATGCAAATTACGCTCAATTGCGATTCGGTGCTGGATGTACGCAAAATAAAAGCCGGCAACCCAATTACTACAATGCTTACAAAAACCGATTCCACGTTGCAGTATTTTGTGTATGAAATTAACAATATAGAATATGCTATTTTCGATGTGCGCGATAGCAGCAATGTACAATTTTTCAAAGCATACAAACCGGTAGAAGTGCGCGAAAATAAATTGTACGGCGAAATTACCTCATCGCTGTGGAATGCTCTCGCCGGCAAAGATTTAGGCGGAACAATAGCCATGGAATTGTCGGAAATATTTGCATGGTCGGTTGATTTCTTTGGTTTGCAACAGGGCGATTGGTTCAAAGTAGTGTACACCGAAGAGCTTGTGGACGGCAAAAGCGTCAATTTGAAATCCATTAATTATGCTGTTTTCAACCACCAAGGTAAAGATTATTACGCTATTCCGTTTGAGGGCAGCCATGGAAAGATTGAATTTTTCGATAAAGACGGTACGAGTGCAAAAAAAGCATTTTTGAAAGCACCGCTTAAATTTGCACGTGTGAGTTCCGGATTTACTTCGGCTCGCAAACACCCGGTGCTACGCATTGTGCGTCCGCATTACGGTGTGGATTATGCAGCACCCGTAGGCACTCCTGTTATGGCAATAGGAAACGGAGTGGTTATCAGCAAAGGATATTCGGGCGGAGCCGGCAATATGGTAAAAATCAAACACAGTAACAATTATGTGAGTTCCTATATGCACCTTTCAAAATACGGCAGCGGCATACAGCAAGGCACGCGTGTGTCGCAAGGACAAGTAATAGGATATGTGGGCAGTACAGGACTTTCAACTGGTCCGCACCTCGATTTTAGAATTTATCACAATGGTCATCCGATTAATCCGTTAAAAATGGTTTCTCCGCCTTCGGAGCCTGTTGCCAAAAATAAATTACCACAGTTCAATGCTTTGCGCGATAGCGTGGTAGCGGTGCTGAATGCTATTCCAACGAAATAACAACAAACTATGCGTTACTGCATTCACTTAGCTTACAACGGCACACGGTTTTTCGGCTGGCAAATTCAGCCACACCAAATCTCGGTACAAGAATGTATAACACGCGCCTTGGAAAAAATTGTCAAGCTATCGGGAGCCATAGTGGGTGCCGGACGAACAGATACCGGCGTGCATGCGCACTCATTTTACGTGCATTTCGACTGTGAAACGGAAATTGATACAACACTCATTACCAACAAACTCAATAGAATGTTGCCCTTCGATATTGTTGTGTTTTCAATCACACAAGTTGCTCCCGATTTTCATGCTCGTTTTTCGGCACAACGACGGAAATACCGCTATACAATTACACAAACAAAAAATCCGTTTTTACAGGAAACTGCATACTTTTTTCCATTTCAATTGAATATCGAAGCAATGAACGAAGCGTGCAAACTGCTGATTGGGACACAGGATTTTACCAGTTTTAGCAAGTTACACACCGACGTGAGCAACAACGTATGCACCATATTCGAAGCCGAATGGCAAAGAAACGATGATGTGCTGGAATTTTACATCTCGGCAAACCGGTTTTTGCGCAATATGGTGCGAGCAATTACCGGAACGCTGCTCGATGTGGGGCAAGGAAAAATTGATATACCGAAATTTCAAGCAATAATAGCAGCCAAAAATCGACAGCGGGCAGGACAGTCTATTCCCGCCTGCGGATTAAGTTTGATAGAAGTAGAGTATTAGCCCTGTAATCTGCGCAAATCCGTTTAACCTGCGTGCAAAAAATAAAAAACTATGCAATTCCTAAAACAGCTTTTCAGTACCGAAAAATCTGATAAAGCAATCTACAAAAAACTCGGTTACGCCCTCGACCAAGAAGGAATTTTACGCCGTTTTCTGCGTGAAGAACAAGGCTGGCGTGCACATTTGGAACATTCAAAACAGTGTATTCGTGAATTTTATGCCGGCAAACAGTATAAAAGCATTGCAATTTTCGGTAGCGGTTGGTTGTTAGACGTGCCGATTGACGATTTGCTACACGATTTTGAACAGGTATATCTGTGCGATATTTCGCACCCTCGCCAAATAACCCATAAATACAGAAATTACGAAAACGTACACTTTGTAGAATGTGATATTACCGGTGGCTACGCTCGGCACATTTACAATTGTTTGTATAAAAAACACGATTATTCTGCCGCCGATATTTTTGATTTTACACCACAGCCACTCCCATTACCGCCATCGCTTGACTGTGTAGTATCACTCAATCTGTTAGATCAACTTGATACCTTACTTTTGGAGGCGTTGGATTCTAATCTCACGCTGAACAACGAAGAAATTACACAATTCAGGACACTCATTCAAACCCAACACATTGCAATGCTTGCACAGTACAGCTATTGCCTGATATGCGATTGGGAAGAAATTTCACATTCAAAAATTACCGACATCACCGAAACAAAACCGCTTGTATTTACCCAAGCACCATTGCCTCCCTGCAAACACGAATGGGTGTGGAAATTTGACTCACAGGGCAATTACGAACCCGACAACAGTGTGCAATTTCGGGTGAAAGCCTTTTTTGATTGAAACTACCGATGGCTGAGGCTCTCGAAGCCATTTTGTTTTCAAAATCATAGATTTTTGGAACTTTCCTTTATTAAAATCTTGGTTTGAGATAAAATAATGTGTAGTTTTGTGAACTGAACGTATGAAAAATTCATACGTTCAGTTCACAAAATAAAGAAAAATGGGTTTAATATCTACTTTATACAAAGATTCTCGAACGGTTTTTCGATTCAGAGATATATCAATGATAATGAATGAAATAAATTTCGATTTATTGAAATTGAAATTACATTATTATGTTCGTACAGGTCAATTGCTCAATCCCCGCAGAGGTTTTTACGCAAAAGAAAATTATAAACCCGAAGAATTAGCTTGCTTGCTTTATCCTCCAACGTATATTTCGCTCGAATATGTTTTGCAACGGGCAGGCGTTATTTTTCAGTACGATAGTGCCATAACCAATGTTTCGTATCTCACGCGAAAAGTTGAAATTGAAGGTCAAACGTTTTGCTATCGTAAAATAAAAGGTGAGATTTTGGTTAATACCGAAGGTATAATTCTAAATACCAATAACATAAATATTGCTACTCCCGAACGTGCTTTTTTAGATATGCTGTATTTGAATAAAGATTTTTATTTCGACAATCTTCATATTTTGAATACAAAAAAAATCATACGATTATTACCACTGTATAATTCGCAAACGCTCGAAAAACGGGCACTAACATTATTTAAAAATGATAAATACCGTTAAACACAAATTTTATATGACGCAGGTGCTGAAAGATATTTATAGCGATGCGGAGTTGGCAAACTGCTTGGGTTTCAAAGGCGGCACGGCTTTGATGTTTTTTTATGAATTGCCACGTTTTTCGGTTGATTTGGATTTTAACCTTTTGCAAACCGAAAAATCGGAAACTGTGTTTCGAAAAATCAGAAAAATTGCTTTAAAACACGGCAAAATTGACGATGAGGCATTAAAATTCTTCGGAGGAATTGTGGTGCTCGACTACGGCAAAGAAGAACGAAAACTGAAAATTGAATTTTCAAACCGACAAAGCGATGATGAATACAAATCATGTAATCTACTGGGAATCACAGTAAAAACAATGTCGTTGCGCGATATGTTTTCACACAAACTGTGCGCTTTGCTCGATAGAAATAGCATTACCAATCGCGATATTTTCGATTGCTGGTTTCTTATGAGCCGCCATACCGCACTTAACCCCCAAATTGTGGAACGCAGAATGAAAAAACCTCTATCGGATTATTTACAAGATTGTATTGATACAGTAGAAAAAATGCCGAATAAAAGTCTGCTCGACGGCTTAGGCGAATTGGTTAATGCGGAATTAAAAACCTTTGTTCGCAATAAAATCCGCACAGAACTGATTGTACTTTTGAATTTTTACAAAGAATTTCCCATAACACAATAAAAGCCCCTTGCTCATAATTTTCAATTAATATTATATCTTTGCCAAGAATTACTAATTTCTAATCACTAATACATTAATCTCTAAACTCTAAAACAATATGTTACCAAACATTAACCCAACTCAAACGCAAGCGTGGAAAGCGTTAGAAAGCTATTATGCTCAGTTTCAAAATACACAAATGAAAGACCTTTTTGCAGCAGATGCCAATCGTTTTTCAAAATTTTCACTGCGTTTTGAAGATATTTTAATTGACTTTTCAAAAAACCGTATTGATGAAAAAGTAATGGCATTGCTTGTGCAATTGGCGCAAGAATGCGGACTTTCAGATGCAATACAAGCAGAATTTTCGGGAGAAAAAATCAACAAAACCGAAAACCGTTCGGTGCTTCACATTGCACTACGCAACCGCAGCAACACGCCTATTATGAGCGAAGGGAAAGACGTAATGCCCGGAATTAACGCCGTGCTTGCTCAGATGAAAGATTTTTCGGAACAATTGATTTCAGGCGCATGGAAAGGCTACACAGGCAAAGCTATTACCGACATTGTAAACATAGGTATCGGCGGGTCGGATTTGGGTCCTTTAATGGTAACCGAGGCATTGAAACCGTACAAAAAACCAAACATCAACGCACACTTTGTATCGAATGTGGACGGCACACACATAGCCGAAACATTGAAACGAGTTAATCCCGAAACCACGCTATTTATTGTAGCATCGAAAACATTTACCACCCAAGAAACTATGACCAATGCCGAAAGCGCAAAATCATGGTTTTTGGCAGCAGCAAAAAACGAAGAATTTGTAAAAAATCACTTCGTAGCACTGAGCACCAATGCCAAAGCAGTTGCCGATTTTGGAATAGACACCAAAAATATGTTTGAATTTTGGGACTGGGTAGGCGGTCGTTATTCATTGTGGTCGGCTATCGGACTTTCAATTGCCTGCACTTTGGGTTTTGAAAATTTCGTAGAACTTTTGGAAGGTGCTCACGCAATGGATAACCACTTTAAATCAACCGATTTTAACAAAAATGTACCGGTAATTCTTGCACTTATCGGTTTGTGGTACAATAATTTCTACGGTGCCGAAACCGAAGCAATTCTTCCTTACGACCAATATTTACACCGATTTTCGGCGTACTTCCAACAAGGAAATATGGAAAGCAACGGTAAATATGTTGATAGAAACGGTAAAAAAGTAAGCTACCAAACCGGTCCAATTCTATGGGGTGAACCGGGAACCAACGGACAGCACGCTTTTTACCAGTTAATTCACCAAGGCACAAAATTAATTCCTTGCGATTTTATGGCTCCGGCGGTGTCGCACAATCCTATTTCTGACCATCACCCTAAATTATTGGCAAACTTTTTTGCTCAAACCGAAGCGTTGATGATGGGGAAAACTGCCGAACAAGTGAACGCAGAATTGCAAAAAGCAGGAAAATCGCCTGCCGAAATAGACGAATTGCTGCCATTTATGGTGTTTGAAGGAAATATTCCTACCAATTCTATTTTGTTCAAAAAATTAACTCCTCGCACTTTGGGTTCATTAATTGCAATGTACGAGCACAAAATTTTTGTACAAGGTATTATTTGGAACATTTTCAGTTTCGACCAATGGGGTGTGCAACTCGGCAAACAGTTGGCAAATGTAATTCTGCCCGAATTGCAGAACGAAAACGCTGTTACAAGCCACGATGCTTCTACTAATGGACTGATAAATGAATATAAAGCTATGCGAAAATAATTTTTTAGCACACTGATTTAACAAATTTTCGCAGATTTTATAGTATAAAATCTGCGATTATTTTTTAAATCTGCGCCATCTGCCTGCTTCCATTATATGCAAAAAACATATCCGAACATAGGTACTGTTGAAATTGTTATCAATAAACGCCAGAAACGCATCAACTTAAAAGTGCAGAAAACGGGCGTAGTGCTACTTTCTATGCCTCATGCAAAACATTTGCCCGAAGCAGAAAAATTCTTACTGCAACACTGCGATTGGATTGTGAAAACAAAACAAACGGTAGAACAAAAATTGCAAAAGAAACACATTCTCGCCGATACCGAAAAAATCACACCTCGGCACAATATACGATTTGTAACTATTGAAAGCCCCAAACAGTTACGAGCAAAAATAAGCGACACGGAAATTATTATTTTTATTGCACCGCACATAGACCGCAGCAGCAAACCTGTGCAAGATTTTGTGCACAAAGTTCGCGAACAAGCATTGGTCAATATGGCGCACGACTACATTCCGCAACGCTTGGCGCAACTTGCCGTCGACAATAATTTTCGTTATGCACAATGTAAAATTTCGCGAGCAAAAACTCGCTGGGGAAGTTGTTCGCACGCCAATACTATAAATATTAGTTGTTACATTATGCAACTACCGCCGCACTTGATTGATTTTATTTTGCTCCACGAATTAACACACACCATTCACAAAAATCACGGACGAGAATTTCATGCCCATTTGCGACAGCATTTACCCAAACCCGAACAAGATTTTGAACGTGAAATACGAAAGTTTTCGATACTGAATTAGTTGTTGTGTGGTACTGATACGGTTGCTCCCTTTTATGTCATTTCTTAAAAAAAACTTTTGTATTTCCGAAACAATTATATTTGTTGTTCGTAAATAAAACATTATGTGCAAGTTTAAAGAACGAACATAATTACTAAATTTGCAAGAAAAACAGAAAAATATAATGGCAAAAAAGAACCAATCAACAAGATTGACAACCCAACATAAAAAGTCTCAGGGTGTAGTAGGTATTTTCGGCGATGATGCAAAAATGCACGATTTGACAGTTGGACAAATATCGAATCTTGTAATTACACAACTGCAAGAAGAATATCCGCAATTGACGTTTCAATATAAAACGAGCATACGAAAAGAAGAAATAAACGAAGCCTTACAGAAAATTGACCCGGAATTAGGGCAAACTCTTTTTGTTCCCAATTCAAGCATCAAACCAGATGGCGGAATAATTGAAGTAAAAGACGATAACGGAGAATGGAGAGTAGTTTTGGTTTCGGAAGCCAAACATCAAGGAAAAGATATTGAAAACATTAAAAAAGGGTTGCAAGTTGGCACAGCAGATAATCAAGACCTAATGGCAGCGGGAAATGCGATTGAAAGATCGCATAAAAACATATCGGAAATTGCTAACTTTATGCTTTCCGAATCTCACTTTCCTTATATCTTGTTCTTAGAAGGCTCCAATTTTTTAACAGAAACAATTTCCATTACACGACCTGACGGAAGAATTGTAACACTTGAATACAACTCGGGAATGTTAAATAGATTGGATAGATTGACTGCGGCAAATTATGGAATGCCAATTAACACAAACTTATGTGAAAATAAATTTGTAAAACATAGGGATAAGACAATTATGCTTCAAGCAACGTCTATTTACACGCAAGGGAATGGTGAAAAATGGAATGTAAAAAATATGTTTGATATTATGCTTGAAATTTCAAAAACCTCACTTAAAATGTTAGGAAGTGATTTGTTCAATCAAATAACTAAGAAGTAAATATGGCAAGAAACGCATCAAATAAATTACTACAAAAAGCTAAGAAATCGAAAAGTGATGAGTTCTACACCCAACTTTCTGATATAGAAAATGAATTACAACACTATAAAAGACACTTTAAAGATAAAGTGGTTTTTTGCAACTGTGATGACGCTCGAATTAGTAATTTCTTTAAATATTTTGCTGACAATTTCAAGGAATTAGGACTAAAAAAACTGATTGCGGCTTGCTATAAAGAACAAAAGTATGATTTGTTTAATACTGAAGAATCTGAAAATGGTTTTTTCTTTGAATATACCGGCAAAGAAGGTGAAACTTGCACTCCAAATTCTAACGATATTATTCATTTTAAAAGCGATGGTGATTTCCGTAGTCCTGAAAGCATTGAACTATTAAAACAATCAGATATTATTGTTACAAACCCACCCTTTTCGTTATTCAGAGAATATGTTGCTCAATTAGTAAAATACGACAAGAAATTCTTGATTATTGGTAACATTAATGCTATTACATACAAAGAAATTTTTAAACTTATCAAAGAAAATAAAGTTTGGTTAGGGATAAATCTTGGTAGAGGAGTTTCAGGATTCATTGTGCCGGAGCATTACGAACTTTATGGCTCAGAAGCAAGAATAAATAGTGTTGGCAATAGAATTATTTCACCAAACAATTGCTTATGGCTGACAAACTTAGATAACTTTAAAAGACACGAAGACATTGACTTATCAAAAAAATACTTTGGGCACGAAGATAAATTTCCAAAATACGATAATTATGACGGTATAAACGTAGACAAGACGGAAGATATTCCGTTTGACTATGACGGACACATAGGGGTTCCTATAACATTTCTACATAAATTTAATCCAAACCAATTTGAACTAATTAAATTCAGAAAAGGAAACGATGACAAAGACTTGTCTATAAATGGAAAATGCCCATATTTTAGGATATTAATCAAAAATAAACGAGCAATCAAAAAACGGCTTCCCGAATACGCCTAAGCCCACAATCAGCATAAATTCTTAGCACGAAACTATTGTTCGTATCAAAAAAAACGTATCTTTGTTTTTCTATAAATTAACAGTATAATACAATTATGAAAAGAATTTCCTTCGCCGCAGTAGCGTGTTTGATTGCATTTCACGTGTCGGCACAAAATCCAATGAAAACCCAAAAAGACAGTGTGTCATACGCCTTAGGCATTGATATTGCAAGTAATTTAATGCAAATGCAGGTTCAAAGCGATATTGACATTACTCTGTTCTCAAATGCAATGCAAGATGTATTTGCAGGCAAAGCGCAGTTGTCGCAAGAAGATGCTCAACGCATAACACAAACGTTTTTTATGGCAAAACACGAAGAAATTCGTGCTGCACAATTAAAACAATTTGAAGTAAATAAAGAAAAAGGCAGCGCATTTCTTGCCGAAAATGCCAAACGCCCCGAAGTAAAAACCACAGCAAGCGGATTGCAGTACGAAATTGTAACACAAGGAACTGGAGCACAACCGCAAGCAGGTGATGTGGTAACTTTACACTACAAAGGCACTTTAATAGACGGCACCGTTTTCGATTCGTCAATAGAACGTGGCGAACCAGCTACATTCGGCGTTTCACAAGTTATCCCCGGTTTTAGCGAAGCCATTCAATTAATGAATGTGGGTTCTAAGTACATTGTGTACATTCCGCAAGAATTGGCGTATGGCGAGCGCGGTGCCGGACCAATTGAACCCTATTCTACCCTTATTTTCCAAATAGAATTGTTGGGAATTGATTCGCCGGCTGCCACTGCCACTGCACCAGCAACAACGCCAACTTCTACGGACGAAAAACCTGCTAAAAAAGCAAAAAAAAATAAATAATCGTTTCACAAAGCCTCACTTACCGCAATTCGGTGATTGAGGCTTTTGAAATTATTACACACCGCACAAATCTTAGACAGCTCTGCATATATGATACTTCAAAATAACACCTTTGCAGGAAAATCAAAAATTCAACGCATCATTGGACTTATTGCCTTGATGCTTGTTTTTGTTATTACCCTTTTGTGGAATGGATTAGCCGCTGAATTCAATTGGTCTCAATTATCGTCTTCGCAAAAAATAGTTATTTTACTCATAGCAAGTGCTATCTACGCTCTATACAATTGGTTGCGGTTTAAAAAGAAATATTGTTTTATTTACTTTACCGACGACGATAAAGAGCATTTGGTATTCCGCTTTTATCACATAAAATTGATAGGGAAAAAATATACTACTTACAAAATTCCGGTACAATTGTATGCACGATACAAAATTCAGTATACAAACAATCTGCCCGAATTAGTTCTCTATCAAAAAACACAAAGCGGCAAACTTGCAAAATATCCACCAATAAGCCTTAGCGCATTAAACAAACAAGAGTTCAAAGAATTAACCGAAACACTTGACACGTACCAAAAAAGTGCTCAATAAGTGATTGAAAACACTCAGTGCCAGCGTAGTAATTAGAATAACATAGCAACTACTATAAATTATATATCTTAATATCAATACAAATTATGAAGAGAGTTATACTGGTTCTACTAAGTGTTATTACACTTGCAACCGCTGCAATGGGGCAACGACGCGAAAATCAACTGTGGTTCAAACACGCAATAGGCTTCCGTTACGAATTACTGCATTCCGGTTTACTTGGCGTAAGTTACGAGCGTTTTTGGTCGCGCCACAACTCCTTTGAAGTTATGGGTCTGAGCATTTTTGCCGAAGGGTTGGAAGCCGCAGGTTTCTATAAATACACGTCTATTTTCCCAATAGTATCGCCGCAATGGCGATGGTTTGTTGGTGGCGGAATACACATAGCCTCGTGGTTCGACAAAAAACCGAAAGATCCATTTGTAATCGGTGTTGATGCCATTGCTGGTATAGGATTTGTGTTTCACGAAATACCCATAGGAATTAGCTTTGATTGGCGACCGCAAGTTGATTTATACACGCAAGAAACGAACAAAGTTAATGACATTTGGCGACGATTGAATCCGGAAAAACTTGGAATAACATTTCGCTACACCTTGCAATATGGTGGTTTCAACACAAGCATTTAACCAATTAGTTTTATACATCAACGATTTTTAACAACTATACCACATTTACTTATAACCATGAACCGTACAATTTCACGTCGCATATTTTCCTTTGTACTACTCACACCCATTGCGTGTGCGTTTCTTATGTTTTCGTGCAATCGCACCGACAACAAAAAGAACGACCAAACCAATAATTCGGAATTTCACAATCATTTGCTGCCAACTTCGGTGAGTATTATGTATGAACAACCGCTGGAAGTGCCGCAAGAATATTTTTTCTTCAAAGGTTTTGCCGGAAAATCATTTCTTGAACACGTTGTAACACAAAGCATAAATGGTTCATTGAAAGCCTCGTATCCGTTCTCTACAATAGACTATACTACCGACGAAGTGAAAGAACGCATACAAAGTGTGAAACACGAAATTACGAACATGATTTTCGACGAGGATTGGCAATTGGACACCACACAATTTAAAATGAAAAAATATGTGCGTTCCTATACATTGGTGCGAGAATATGTGCGAAATTCACCAAACTTCGGTTCTGATACCGTAAAATCACTTATTGCAACATTCAATGCTCCCCAAACAATTGATGTTCCATTTGAAGATTTAACTCTGCTCGCTCGCGATGTGGCGTATGAAGTACCGCTTATCAACGAAGAAAATCCCGAATGGGTGGAAAATATGCCTCGAAAACGCACCATGCAATTGATTATAGATAAATTACTCAATGGCGAGCAGGCTTATAGTTTTTATCGTCGAGATACGTTGCAACCACTTTCGCTTGATGCGGTGAAATTGAACTTGGGCGAAGAAGTAAATTACGAAATTATGTATGACGAATTGAACGATGCCATGGACACCATTGCCATTCCGCGCGCAATTGATATAAACGAATTTGTCGGCTTGGTATTTATAGAAGACTGGTATTACGATAAAGCTACCTTGCGCCTATATAAAGATGTAAAAGGAATTGCCCCTGTTCGGCAGTACGAAAAACTGCTGAACGATGGCTATGAAACAGTACGCACAATGCCGCTTATGATGTTTTTTTCAAATCACAAAAAAGGAAAATAATGCCATTATGTATTCCGAGAAAACATTGTATTACATAGCGTTGTCAATGATACCCAGCATAGGTCCATTACTCGCCAGGCAACTGATAGCGTATGTGGGAAGTGCCGAACAAATTTTTAAGGAAAAGCCCAAAAATTTAGCAAAAATTCCCAAAATAGGCGAAGTGCTTGCCGAGAGCATTGCGTATGCACAAACGCTGAATATGGCGGAACGTGAATTGCAATTCGCACAAAAAAATAATATCTCTATCGTCCTTTC
The DNA here is from genome assembly GCA_031262005.1 of Bacteroidales bacterium. Taxonomy (GTDB): domain Bacteria; phylum Bacteroidota; class Bacteroidia; order Bacteroidales; family UBA1715; genus WQTX01. The sequence goes on along the minus strand of JAISIO010000005.1, from coordinate 8,996 downwards.
TTCCGATGAAAATTATCCGCAACGACTAAAAAACTGCGAAGACGCTCCCCTATTTTTCTTTTCAAAAGGATTGGTGGATTTCAATGCGCCCAAAATATTGAGCATTGTGGGAACTCGCACTATGAGTGATTACGGCAAACGCTTGTGTAAAGATTTTGTGCAACAAATAGCCCCGCACAATCCCATTATAGTGAGCGGATTAGCGTTCGGTGTAGATATTTGCGCCCACAAAGCCGCCTTAGACGCAGGCTTGCACACTATTGCCGTATTGCCCACACAATTTACACAAATTACTCCGCCACAACACATTAATTATTTGCAAGCTATAGTACAACAAGGCGCAGCAATTACCGAAATTCATACCCAACAAAAATTCGACCCTGGATTATACGTGCGACGCAATAGAATTATTGCCGGTTTGAGCGATGCCGTGATTGTAGTAGAAAGCAAGAAAAAAGGCGGCGCACTCATCACTGCCGATTTTGCAAATCAATATAACCGCGAAGTGTGTACATTTCCGGGAAATGTAGGAAATAAACTTTCCGAAGGTTGCAATGCGCTCATTAAACAAAATAAAGCCACGTTAATTGAAAATGCCACCGATGTGGAACGCTTACTTAATTGGGACACAAACAAGAAGAAGAAAACTATTCAAAAGCAACTATTTGTGGAACTAAGCAATGACGAACAACGCATTGTTGAACTTTTGACAAAAACCGCAAAACTCCCAATTGACACCATTGCCAACGAAATTAATGTGCCGATGAGTAAAATTTCTTCCGTTTTGCTCAATTTGGAATTTAAAGGAATGGTAACGTCATTGCCCGGTAAACAATATTCATTAACATAAAACTACTATCAAAATATCTGACAACATGAAAATCATATCATACAACGTGAACGGCGTGCGCGCTGCTATTACAAAAGGACTGTACGAATGGCTGGAACAAGAAAACCCTGATGTGCTATGCCTGCAAGAAACCAAAGCACAACCGGAGCAAATTGATTTGCTAAAATTTAAAGAACTCGGCTATGATGCCTACATTAATTCAGCTCACAAAAAAGGCTATAGCGGAACGGCAATTTTCACAAAAATACAACCGCTTTCCGTAGAATATAATTTCGGTAGTATGTTTTCGCACAGTGAATTTACCGATGAATATGGCAATATGCTCAGCGAAGGTAGAATTATTGCAATGGAATTTGCGGATTTCTTTTTGCTCACCACATACGTCCCTAATGCTAAGAATGATTTATCGCGACTTGAAGTGCGCCATAGTGTGTGGGATAAAAAATTGCTCGAATACATTGCCGTGCTTGAACAACGCAAACCCGTAGTGCTGTGCGGCGATTTGAACGTTGCCCACAACGAAATAGACCTTGCCAATCCAAAACAAAATACCAAAAACGCAGGGTTTACCGCCGAGGAACGCGAAGGCTTCAATAATTTTATGACGCATGGATTGATTGATATTTTTCGTTATCAAAATCCCGAAAAAGTACAATACACGTGGTGGAGTATGCGTTCAGGTGCCCGAGCGAAAAACATCGGCTGGCGTATTGATTATTTTTTATGTTCGCAATCGTTTGTACCTGCGGTGCGCAATACAGAAATTTTAGACACAGTAATGATGAGCGACCATTGTCCTGTTCGTTTAACAATTAATTGATATTGAATATCTTTTATGAAATTCACATCGTTTTTCTATGTATTGATCGGTTGTGTTTGGAACGCTACAGTAAGTTTTGCCCAACAAGAAAACCATTTTTTAGCACTGCCGTCAGCAGCAAAATCGTACGCCGCTCTGTGTGATACCACAGTATGGGCAGTGCAAAACAATCCTGCGGCGTTAGCTTTTTCACCCCGTGTATCGGCGGGAATTGCTCATAAAAACCATTATTCTATAAAAGGACTGAATAGTTTTCAAGCAAATGTTGCAGGAAACACACCATTTGCAGCCATCGGTACATCCTTTCAACTGTTTGGAAATGAATTTTATCAAATCGGTAGTGCGAGTTTACAATTAGCAAAACAAATCGGGGAACAATGTGCTATTGCCATTGGGGGTACTGTTTTTTTCGCCTACAAAGAACTGCAGGAATATACCGAAAAACCAACAATAGCACCCGATATTGCATTTTTAGGACGAACAAAACACAAGTTTTCTTACGCTTTTCACATAGTCAATCCCCTACCCAATCGTAACTCCAAAGTATACAATAAATCGACTTATAAAATAGGCGGCGCATACAGCGGTATAAAGCATTTGAACGTAAGTACCATGCTGCAAAAAACCGAAACAGAACCGCTCTCAATTCATGCAGGAGTGGAATACTCTCTATTCAACATACTCGTAACACAAATTGGATTTTCCAATAGTTCTGCGCCCGTATCGTTCGGTATAGATGCTTATCTCAAAAATATTCGTTTTGGTATCGCTTGCGAATTTCATTCCTATTTAGGAATTTCAAATCTCTTATCAGTTTCTGCATTTTTGTGATAATTGCCACATTTGTATTTGCTCAATTAAATTATTTGCTATACTTTTGCCCTTTATTATTATACCATAATATCATAACGGAACATAATGTCTAAAAATAATCGCCGGAAACATACATTTATTATTTGCAGTGCTCTTATTATAACTGCGCTTAGTTTTTTTAGTTGTACATCTAATAAAAATTTAGTGTATTTACGCGGTATTCAAAAGACTGATTCATTAGCGTTTCCCAAAAAAAATGTTGAACCGCAATTGCAAATAGGCGAAGTCCTATACGTGCGTATAATAAGTATTAACAAAGAGATCAACGACTTATTTAATCTTGATAACAACACCAATTTATCAAGTGCAAGCGATGCTTCAATTTCGCTCAAAGGTTTTACTATAAATAGCCGTGGCTATATTCGCTTGCCTGTAATAGACACGGTGCATGTTGCCGGATTAACCCTAACCGATGCAGAAACGGTAATACAGGAACGAGTAGATGCATATTTTAAAAATGCAACGGTAATTCTAAAATCGTTGAATACCAAAATTTCGGTGCTTGGCGAAGTCAATCGCCCTGGAAGTTTTGTTTTGGCAAAGCCCGAAATCAACGTACTCGAAGCACTTGCTATGGCAGGCGATGTCAATCAGTATGGTGATAAACGTAATGTTACCATTATTCGCAATGCAGGCAGTGATAATATTTCTTACACCATAGACCTTACCGATAAAAATATTTTGAAAAGTAAAGAATTTTATTTGTACCCCAGCGATGTAGTGGTAGTTAATCCATTATCAATGAAAGCATTTCGCTTAAGCTCTCCTACTTTTTCATTATTTTTTAGTGGTTTAACTGCCTTGGTTACAACTTTATCGTTTTTATACAGTATTTATAAGTAATTGTTATGACAGCATCACAACAAGATTATACCCCCGAAGAAACTCTTGATATAAAAAAATATATCTATTTATTTTTGTCGCATTGGCGCTGGTTTGTGCTTTCCGTCTGCGTTTGCCTATTGTTAGCATTTGTATATGTACGCTATGCTACAAATATATATAGCACCAATAATTCTGTGCTACTCTTGGAAAAAGAAGATGCGCTTGGTTCCATGAGTAGTATTATGCAGGAATTTGGTGGCATGGGCGGGAAAACCAGCAATCTCGACAATCAAATTGCAATACTACAATCGTACACTTTGGTACGCCAAACGCTTGAGCGGCTAGATTATCAAGTTTCGTACTTCGATAATGGCACTATTCATGATGTGGAAATTTTTGATGCGTGTCCCTTTCGTGTTAAAACTATTGCGAGCGATTCCGCTGATACAATACAAAACAAAGGACTGAATGAAAATATCTATATCAAGATCGTATCGAGCACACAATATTCGCTCGAAATTCCTCGTGATACCGGTGCCGTAAAACTTCGCACATTGAATTTCGGCGAAGTGTTTGAAACCCCACACTATAAATTCACACTCGAAAAGCACAATAATTTTGTGGACAGTCTGCACATTGACAAAAGATTTATGGTAGTGCTTAATGATTATAACAGTTTAACAAACAGCTATAAAAAGGACTTGACTGTAAGTGCAAACTCTAAAAAAAGTTCTATCATGGATTTGACTATTACCGGAACTGTTCCCGAAAAAATAGTTGATTTTTTAAATACCCTTATACAAGTAGCCATAGAAAACGGCTTGAAGGACAAAGATTTAACTTCTTTAAAAACCATTCAATTTATTGACCATCAACTGGCTTCAATCACCGATTCTCTCTCGTTTGCCGAAACAAATCTTGAGTCGTTCCGCTCCAACAATCAAGTTATCAATATTTCAGAAGAGGGTACTGTTGCCTTACAGAAAATGGAAGAACAACGCTCAAAACAAATTCTGATAAAAACAAGATTGAAATACTACGATTATTTACAGAAAAGTATTAAAGACAAAAATTTCAACGATTTAATAATTCCTTCTGTAGTAGGTATTCAAGACCAATTACTCAACAATTTGGTTAATCAATTGAGCTCACTCTACAGCGAACGGCAAGTAATAGAGTTTAGCGCACGAGAAAACCACCCAAGTTTGCAAATCATTAATTCACAAATTACTACCGCTATCAAGCAACTCAACGACAACGTGAACAGTATGATAGAATCTACACGGATAGAACTACGTGAAGTGGAAAGTGAAATTGCTCGCATAGAGCGCGATATTAAACACCTGCCGAATACCGAGCGACAAATGATTGCGATACAACGTCAGTTTCAGCTTAACGATAACTTATTCAACTTTTTGCTGCAAAAACGTGCAGAAGTGGGTATAACCAAAGCCGCCAACATACCCGATTTAAAATTTGTGGACCACGCTTTGATTGATAATGTAAAACAAACAGCACCGAAAAAACCGTTAATATTGCTCATTGCTTTATTTTTAGCTTTATGTATTCCTGCTACTATTATTCTTACTCGCGATTTTTTCAAAGACAGCGTTTCCGATATTGACACTATACATTCTAAAACAGGTATTCCTCTGTTAGCATCAATTATTCACAATAAATACGAAAACGGAATTATAGTAAATCGCCATCCAAAATCGGCTATTGTGGAATCGTTCCGAACGGCACGAACTAATCTTGCATTCTTCCTCAAAAAGAAAGCAAGTAGCAATATTATTTCTTTTACCTCAACAATCAGTGGCGAAGGAAAATCATTTTGCGCACTTAATTTGGCTGGAATTATTGCTATGAATAATAAGCGAGTGCTTGTTGTGGGGCTTGATTTACGCAAACCAACCTTGCATAAATACTTAGAAACAAACAAAACCAAAGGTTTAACCGATTATTTGATAGGGAATCAAAGTTTTGAAGATATTCTAAATCCCACACCTGTAAAAGGCTGCGACATTATATTCGCCGGAACAATTCCCCCCAATCCGTTGGAAATGCTGGAAGGCGAAGCGTTTGCCGGTTTTATGGATAAAGTAAGCCACATGGATTATGATTATATCATACTGGATACTCCTCCTATTGGGTTGGTTGCCGACACATTAAGTATTGCCAAATATTGTGATTTGAACATATTCGTAGTGCGTCAAAATTTCACGCCAAAAAATGCGCTCGAATTTATAACTCACGTACAGAAAGAGAGAAAACTCACAAACCTTTGTATTTTGGCAAATGATATTGAAGGTAACGGGTATGGTTATCGCTATAGTTCAAACTACCGCGACCATTCATATTATGTAGAGTCCGAGGAGAAACCACGCTCTCGTTGGCAACAGATTTGGAAAGTTGTAAAAGGATAATTTTTTTAGAGTGTAGTTATTAGAGAGTAGTGAATAAAGAGTAGTGAATAGAGTATAGTTGTAAAATCCCTAAACTCTAAACTCTAAACTCTAAACTCTAAACTCTAAACTCTAAACTCTAAACTCTAAACTCTAAACTCTAAACTCTAAACTCTAAACTCTAAACTCTAAACTCTAAGAGATGCGGATAGTATACATGGGCACCCCCGACTTTGCGGTAGAGCCATTGGAAACACTTCTTACACAAAATTTTTCGGTAGTAGGCGTAGTAACTTCTGTGGATAAACCAGCAGGTCGCGGACAAAAAATCATGCAGTCGGCTGTGAAACAATACGCAATAAAACATTCTATACCGGTATTACAGCCCGAAAGTTTAAAATCGCCTGATTTTATTGCCGAACTTACGTCTTTAAAACCTGATATTATTGTTGTTATAGCCTTTCGCATGTTGCCCAGAATTGTGTGGCAATTACCTCGCTTAGGCACTATTAATATTCACGCATCGCTTTTGCCGCAATATAGAGGTGCTGCGCCTATCAATTGGGCAGTAGTGCACGGAGAAGAAAAGACAGGTGTTACAAGTTTTTTCATCAATGAAGATATTGATATGGGCAACGTTATTTTGCAAAAAGAAATAGCAATTGCCGATACCGACACTGCTGGAATTGTTCACGATAATTTGATGCACGCCGCTTCGGAATTGCTGGTTGAAACACTCCACACGATACAAAAAAATGGCGTTGTAGGAATTGAACAATCTGCCATGACAACTGCCGACATGGAATTAAAACCTGCACCAAAAATCAATAAAGAAATCTGTAAAATTAATTGGAACAGTTCGGCAAAAACTATCTATGACTTTATTCGAGGATTTTCGCCTTACCCGGGAGTATGGACTATGCTACATAAAAACGAACAAAATTTGTTATGTAAAATATTTTTTGCAAACTACAGTATAGAACAACACGATTATACGCCCGGAACAATTATTGTGAACGAAAATTCTATTCAAATTGCCGTACCTGACGGTTTTATTGCACCTACCGATATACAAATTGAAGGTAAAAAACGTATGAGTATAAGCGACTGTATGCGAGGGTTTGCATTTGAAGAAGTGAGTTTATAAATCAGAACATAGTTGTGATTTGAAATTTAATCGCAAATTGTCAATTATTAATTGTTCATTGTTCATTGTTCATTGTTAATTATTCCTATTTTTGCAATAGCACACATAGATTTGTAATAATGCACAGAAAACACAAAAAAGAACGGCACCGACGCATGAAAAAACGCTTGCAACGTTTACAACATAAGTACCGTTTGATAATTATTAACGATGAAACGTTTAGCGAAGTCCTTTCGTTTCGACTTACCAAAATGAATACATTTGTACTCGTTTTCTGTCTGTCGATTATTTTTATTGGTCTTATTTATTTATTAATAGCTTATACTCCTCTAAAAGAGTACGTTATACCAGACTACCCCAAAACCGAAGAGCGAGAAAAAATTATTGCAAATGCCATACACGTCGATTCGTTGGAAAACTTAATTACACAGTATGACCAAAAATTGCAATTGCTGTATATGGTTATCAATGGCGACGAACCACCACAATATTTAAACTCTCCGAACGATACAATGCAATCCATTGAAGAATTTTCTTACAATCGTTCTCTCGAAGATTCGCTGCTACGTGCTGAAATTCAAGAATATAATGCATTAAATATTAATTTTCAACAAGCTTCGTACACCAATCCTCACTATAGTAATTTGCATTTTACCGTTCCACTCAGAGGCACTGTAACACAGCGTTTTTCACCAGAGAACAATCATTTTGCAACCGATATTACGGCTCCTGCAAAAAGTGTTATACATTCAGTATTACCGGGAACTGTAGTACTCGCCACGTGGGCATACGAAACAGGTTATACTATTGTTATTCAGCACAACAATGATATAGTATCGGTGTATAAACATTGTGCAAAACTATTAAAGAAAGCCGGAGAAACTGTAAGTGCGGGCGAAGCTATTGCAATTATAGGAAACACAGGCGAATACACTACTGGAGCACACCTACATTTTGAACTATGGTATGCAGGGAAACCTGTAAATTCCGAGGAGTTTATAGCCTTTTAAATACAGTACTGAGTACGCAATACTCTGTACTAAATACTCTGTACTAAATACAAAAAGTATGAAACATATAGCAATACTCGGTTCAACCGGCTCAATTGGGACTCAAGCTCTTGAGGTAATTGCAGCACATCTCGATATGTTTTGCGTGGAAGTGCTTACAGCACACTCAAATGCCGATTTACTCATTGCCCAAGCGAAACAATTTAATCCAAACATAATTGTTATTGCCGACAAATCGCTCTACTCTTACGTGCATACTGCACTGAACGACTTTGATATAAAAGTTTTTGCCGGCGAAGAATCGCTTGTTGATGTTGCCGGAATGGAACATGTGGATATTGTACTTGGCGCATTAGTTGGTTATTCCGGACTTCTACCCATTATCAATGCCATACAACACGGTAAAACGGTTGCCCTTGCCAACAAAGAAGTGCTTGTAGTTGCCGGTCAGTTAGTTAATTCACTATCGTACAAACATAAATCTATAATTTTGCCGGTAGATTCTGAGCATTCAGCTATTTTTCAATGTCTAACAGGTGAATTAGAATATGGTAATATGCCTGAGAAACTATTTCTCACAGCATCGGGAGGTCCATTCAGAGGAAAGAATTACAATGAGTTGCGAAAAGTTAACAAAACCCAAGCATTGAAACATCCTAATTGGACTATGGGAGCAAAAGTTACTATTGATTCAGCAACATTAATGAATAAAGGCTTAGAAATGATTGAAGCTCATTGGCTTTTTGGCGTTCCGCCACAAAATATTGAAGTGGTGGTTCACCCTCAGTCTATTATTCATTCTGCTGTACAATTTACCGATGGCTCGGTGAAAGCCCAAATGGGTTTACCCGATATGAAACTTCCGATTCAATATGCATTGGGATTTCCACAGCGTGTAAGGTCTGATTTTCCTCGTTTTTCATTTTGGAATTACCCGAATTTAACATTTGAAAAACCCGATTTGAACGTTTTTCGGAATTTACAACTTGCCTACTCTGCTATTGAACAGAATGGAAATATGCCCTGCATAATGAACGCTGCTAATGAAGTTGCTGTTCAAAAATTT
>JAISIO010000095.1 GCA_031262005.1 Bacteroidales bacterium | reverse complement strand
ATAATTTTTTTCATAATTATATAAGTTTGTTAGTTTACAAGTTAGTTAGTCGATTAGCCAATTATTAAGGTAGCAACGCTTTAAATTGCGCATATTCGGCACTGAATTTTTGACCTGTAGGACTGCCTAATTTCTGCCATATTTTGTGTACATTTTCTTTGCGATTGGCGTCGTAGGGGTGGGTACGCAAAAATTCAAATTTACCGTCTTCTTCCGATAAATTTTCCTCGTTCATGCGGTCGAAAAAATCCAAAATTGCAATAGGGTCGTATTCTTTATACGAACGAATGGAGTTTAAGTAGCGCACCGAATATTCGTCGGCTTCGTATTCATGAGCGCGCGAGAATTTCAATGCCATGCCGGTTTGTGCAATTTGACTTGCAAGTTGAGCTAAAGCACCCGCATTTTCGCCTGCCACAATGCCAAGCAGAGCCGCAATTCCCATTTCTTTTGCCATTGATTCTGTCGAGTGTCGTTTGTCGGAATGGGCTATTTCGTGAGCCATTACTCCTGCTAATTCAGCTTCCGATGTAGCATATTTCAAAAAACCAGTGTAGAAAAATAATTTTCCGCCCGGTGCGGCAAAAGCGTTTAATGTAGGGGTGTTAATCAAGGTGAGTTCCCAATCAAAGTCATCTTTGTGGTTTACCTCATTTGAGTTTAAAATAGCGTTCATAATGTCTTCAACGTACTGATACGCTTTTTCGTTTCCCGAACGAGGTAAAATTGGGTATTCTGTTGGGTCGGCAGCAATTTCCTCAGAAACTTGTAAGCCCAGAGCTTTCTCGTCGTCAATAGAGAAAAAAATGTTGAAATCCTCTCCGCACGAAATGCAAAAGCAGCTAAGTACCATACAGCAGTAAATAAATATTTTTTTCATAAAAAGTTGATTATTTGTTATGTATAAAAATTTTTCGTCTAAAAGTCTATATTGCAGCAATGAGTAAATCAATGTGTTTAAATGGTATGTCGAGTTTGTTGGCAATAAAACTATTGGTAACAATTCCATTGAATACATACACGCCTTGTCGAGTGGTGTAATCGTGTTTTATACAATTTTTTATTCCGCCCATTTCGTTTATGCTAAAGAGTATGGGAAGCACACCATTACTCAAAGCTATACTTGCAGTGCGAGCAGCGCGTGAATTGATATTGGGTACGCAATAGTGAATTACACCGTGTTTTGTAAACGTTGGTTGGCTGTGATTTGTAGCAGTAGATGTTTCAAAGCACCCCCCTTGTCCCATTGTTAAATCAATCACTATTGAACTTTTCTTCATACACTGTACCAGTTCTTCGGTTATGTATGTAGAAACTTCGTTACGATATTGCTGTACTGCGCCTATGACGGCATCGGCAGATTGGAAAGCTTTTCGTAACACCGACGGGTGAAACGTAGATGTAAATAATCGTTGCCCCAGTGCAGCTTGAATAGTGGTTAAGCGAGTGAGTGAGGTATCAAAAATTTTAACCTGAGCACCCAAACCAAGGGCTGCACGAGCGGCATATTCTCCTGCGGTATTTGCACCTAAAATTACTACTTCGGCTGGGCTAATGCCTGTAACGCCGCCAAGTAGAACGCCTTTGGCATGTTCGGAATTACTCAAATATTCGGCAGCAACGAGTATCGACATTGTGCCTGCAATTTCATTCATAGAACAAACAAATGGATAATGATTGTCTGTATCGTGAATGTATTCGTAGGCTATGGCAATTATTTTTTTCTGTTGTAATTTTTGCACTTGCTGCTTAGCATAGTCGTTTATCAAAAATGACGATATAATAGTTTGATTTTCATGTAATTTATCAATTTCAGCATCAGTCAATTGACCAACTTTTACAATTACATCGGCTTTAAAAATATCGTCTTTCGATATGAAAATTTCAGCACCGGCAGCAGCATAATCTTCATCAGAAAAGTGAATAGGCGCAGCGGCGTGCTGTTCGTATAATACTCTATTACCCCGTTGCACCAGCAATTCCACAGCTTGTGGTGTGAGTGCCATGCGCTTTTCATCGGCATCAATTTCTTTGAGTATGCCGATTGTAATACTGCGCTCGGAAGCGTGTATTTCAAGCATTTCTTCTTGCACAAGCAAACTTTCTCGCCCAAATAAAAATTGAGTTTTTACTTCCATAGCATACGTTTATATTGACAAATATACATTTTTTTTACAATGAACAATTGAAATTGTAAAAAGAAGATGTGAGATGTCTCTCAAAAAAGTTTGTTGTGTAATAGATACTGTTTTAGTTAAAATAAGAACTGTGCGATAATTATTTTATATATTTTACAGTGAGTAATTTTTTGAGGATTACTCTTGCCTGAAAGATTTTGTGAAAAACGTGCATAATGTTGCTGCCTTTTACTATATTTACCTTTTGTTCTAAACATCTAATTATACACCTATGAATATCGCACTTTTTGGTTTTGGTATTGTTGAAGACTATTATCCCCACATAGAGTTGGTTATACAAACACTTGTAAAAACACCGCATACAATAGCTATTTACGATGAATTTGCAAAAAAAATACATGCTAAAGGCTTTAAAACATTTGATTGTGCCGAATATAATGAGACCACGCCGAAGAATTTTGATTTTGTATTCAGTTTGGGAGGCGATGGTACATTTTTGAAATGCGCTCACTTTTTCTATAAACACGAAATTCCACTATTAGGCATTAATTTCGGAAAACTCGGCTTTTTAGCCGATATAATGCCGGAAAAGATACTGAATTATATAGAAAAGCTTGAAAATAAACAATATAGAATTTGTGCCCGAACGGTACTTAATTATACTTCAACTTCGGAGCCTATTGTACAAGGTATGGCACTCAACGAAATAACCGTACAGAAGAGCAATAACCTGAAACTCATACGTTTAAAACTTGCTATAAACAATGTTCACGCATATTCGTTCTGGGCTGATGGTATTATAATTTCTACACCTACCGGCTCCACGGGGTATGCCCTTAGTTTGGGCGGACCAATTATAACACCCGATAGCAATACGTTGGCGATTGTGCCTATTGCTCCTCATTCGCTCACAGTGCGTCCGCTCATAGTACCCGATAGCAGTGTAATCGAAATTGAAGCTCATGGAGAATTTACCGATTTTTTTGTTTCCGGCGACTATAAATTGCAACAAGTTAAAAATTTGCCAAAATTGCTCATACAAAAATCCTCATTCGATATTTTTACCGTACAATTCGATGATATGAGTTTTTTTGAAATTCTGCAAAATAAATTGCAATTGGGGCTTGATGTACGAAAATAGGGGGGGGATTAAAAGGAGTTAGAGGAGTTAAAAGGAGTTAAAAGAATAAAAGAAGTTAGAGAAGTTAAAAGAAGTTAGCTCTAATCTCTAATCTCTACACTCTAATCACTAATCTCTACACTCTAATCACTAATCACTAACCATTAAGCCAAGATTCCAATAAAAAATCCCTCGTTTTGCTTTCAATTTCAAAACGAGGGCGGTGTCGGAAATGATTGTTCTTTTATTTTGGGGGACTTCTATAATGTCGTTTCGGCTCCGCTCAACGACCGGTGGCTGAGCGGAGTCGAAGCCACATATTTTTTAGTTTGGTTCTTTTTTTTATCGCGAAGGTCGAGGTCCGTAGGTTGTGTTGTTTGCTGTACGAGAACCATGTGCTTGCGCCGGAGCCGGACGAGAATTAACCGGACGAGCGGCAATTGGTCGTGAGTTTGTAGCCGGTTTTGCATGAGCAACAGGGCGATGTATCGGGTTGGTATACACTATGTTGTGTATTGCGGGACGGCGTAAATTTACCGTTACATACACATTTGACGAAGGTCGAAGTGCTTCAATATAAGCAATAGAACTTGTGCCATAGGTACTTACTTCGCAGAATGTGCGAGTGTACGGATTCACACTAATAGTTTGATAACTGATATTTTTAAATTCACCGAACATATCAGGATTGCCGGCTATTTGTACTCGGTAAGTTCCTGAATTCACATTGTTTATGGCAATCATACCATTTTCCGATGTGTAGCAATAATTGTCGATAACGATTTGAAAGGGTTTTGAACTGTTAGAAGTAAAAATAATTTCTGATGCGAACATTTGAACTGAGCAAAATGTCATTGCAAAAATCAACATACGTGTTTTCATGGCTAAAATCTCCTATCTTTAAGTGATACTTTATTGTTTGTATCAATCAAAGCAAATTCCGTGCCACAGTTCTTTTGAATAGAATGAATATTTTCTATTCTATTGGTAACGTGTGTTTTAGTAGCAATATTACGATTCTTCTATCTCGATTGTTTCAAATCGTTCAAGACGTTGCTGCACCGAAGGACCTCGTTTGGGAGTATAATTAACTTTACCGTTGCTGTCAAAAAAATGTTGAACGTGGCGTGCCCCAAGCATAGAAGCGTGCAAAATTCCCGCTTTGGTTATCCGCACACCGTTTACCGAAGTCCCCACATATTCGTGCAGATATTCTTTGAGCAGAATTTTTTCCATACGTTTCATATACCATCTTATAAAACGTTCCTGTTCCTGCGTGTTGAATAGTTCAACATCAAAATAGTACAGTGCTCTTTTTCCTTCCTCTTTTACTGCCGTAATACTATTGAAAATAGAATCAATGCGTTCTTCGGAGTAGCCAAATTCTATGAGCGAACTGCGACTTGCCTGATATTTACCTACGGTGTGTGTTGCATTTGCCACATCATATCGTCCTCGCGATTCTATGTGGGCAATTTTTTCGTACAAGCGTTTTTTTGAAATATACCTTTCGGGTATGTTTTCAATGTAATCGGCAGAATAAGGCGTTAGGAGAGTTCTGTTTTCTGGGTTGAAAGAACCATTGTTTGTAGAAAAACCGGAGAACCCGAATAAAAGTATGACTACAAACAAAAATTTTGCATACGTTTGTATTTTTTGCATTTGTTTTGTTTTCAGATAGATTCACAAGCATTGGAATGTTGTTAAAATTCCAGTGCAATACTATCTTGTTTTCGGGGGCAAATGTACGGGTAATTTTTTCTAACTTCCAAATTTTTTCGGAGAAAAAAGCAAAATGTGCTGATAATCATAGTTTTTAGTGTCGTACACTACACACTATATTGTTCGTTATACATCTTCTTCCGGCAAATCAACAATTGTTTCTCCATTAAGTGAAAACTCTATATACGTAATAGTTTTTCCACGCTCCAAGTACTGTTGTTCGTAAAATGTTTTTATAGAAAGCGTGTCGTCGGCAAGAGGGGAGTGGTACAAATCGTTGGTTGCTCGCACAATTGGTTGCTTGTTGAATTGCAACAATTGTTTGGTATATTCGTGCAATTCTTGGCTATCGGTTTTCAAGTGAATACTTGCATTGGGTGCAATCATGTTGAGATACATATTCAAAAATCGTGGCGAAGTTAAGCGTTTTTTTGTACGTCGTTTCTCTAATTGCGGATCGGGAAATGTTATCCAAATTTCCGAAATTTCGTTCGCTCCAAAAAATGAGTTTAAAAATTCTATCCGAGAGCGGATAAATGCAACATTAGGAATATTCTGTTCAATAGCAGTTTTTGCACCACGCCAAAATCGTGCACCTTTTATATCAACGCCTATGAAATTTTTAACGGGGTATTTTTGTGCAAGTTGCACGGTATATTCGCCTTTGCCGCAACCCAATTCCAGCACTATGGGATTATTGTTGTGCCAAAAATTGGTAGACCAGTTATTCTTAAGTTTGTAATCGCAGCGAAACACTTCGCTAAATTCCGGTTGAATAACGTTGGGAAACGTTTCGTTTTCGGCAAATCGTTGTAATTTATGTTTATGTCCCATGTCCCTTAATTTAGAAATTGAAGAATGTAGGAATTAGACTTCTACATTTTTTAATTATGCTATTGTTCTACTATTGTAAATGTAATTTTTTCAATACCTTTAAGTGAACACTCTTTATTTGAGCAACGCATAGCTTGTTCCAACGAAAACGTGTACTCGCCATTATAAGGGAATTGAATGCCTTGTTTGAATCGAAACGTGTTGGTATGTGTGGAAAGCCATCGTTTCCCCGTCCACTCACCAGCTGCATCGGCAAGAAAGAATTCTATAGTGTCGCGGGTAAATTGCTTATTGGGGAAACGAATATCGCTAAACACATATAGATTAGAATAGGCGTATTCGTTGTTGTTTGTGATTTCCAGAATCACATCGTATTTTGTGATAGTATCGCGTGGAGTGAACGGAAAAACGGCTACGTCGGTTTTATTCCATGTGGCGTTATCCATTGTAATTGTACTTTCAAAAACCACATTGGAATTGCAAGCGGTACACAACAATACACTCACCAAAGAGATAAAAGACACCCGCAATATCAGCCGTAGGAATCTATTGCGCATCATTTTGTTTGGGTTTATTGTGAAACTTGTTACGGTTTTTATTCTTGTTGTGAGGTGGTTTGTTCAACTGTTGCGGTTGATTGTTCGGCTTTGGTTGATTTTGTTGTTTGTGCGCCTGTTGTTGATTATTCTGTTGCGGTTTTTGCGCTCGGTCATTCGGTTGTTGTTGATTTTGGTTGGAATGATTTTGCGGCGCATTATTGTTTTGCGATTGTTTGTTCCTATTTTTATTTTTTTTACGTTTATCAAAACGGGTCAAACTTTCTTGCCCCACCACATTATCATAATCGGGTAATGCTTGGAGAGGTTCTTGTGGTTTATTGTCTGGTTTTTCGGGTTTTATGCCATTTTTATTTTGTGCAATAATTTCCGATACTTGATTGACGTGCAATTCCAAAATATGCGAAGCATCTTTTGTCTTGTAGGCATACCACATAGTTTGTTTATACACATCGGTTTTAATGTGAGTGGCTCTAAAATCGGCAAATTCGAGTGCAATGTTTGTTTCGGGGAATTTTTTGCGAGCATCTACGTAGCTGGCGTATTCGTAATTCAAGCAGCATTTTAGTTTGCCGCACTGTCCCGCCAATTTCTGCGGATTAAGCGAAATTTCTTGCACACGAGCCGCATGAGTGCTCACCGATACAAAATTCGACATAAACGAAGAGCAACACAAGTCTCTGCCACATGGTCCAATTCCTCCAATGCGTCCTGCTTCCTGACGAGCACCTATTTGCCGCATTTCTATACGGATTTTAAATTCATCGGCAAGGATTTTTATCAATTCCCGAAAATCAACACGTTCATCGGCTATGTAATAAAAAATCGCTTTAGTTTTATCGCCTTGATATTCCACATCGCCAATTTTCATGTTGAGTTTCAAATTTTTGGCAATTTGTCGGGTGCGTATCATGGTTTTGTGTTCGAGTGCCTTTGCCTCTTCCCATTTTTCAATGTCGCTTGGTCGAGCTTTGCGATAAATTTTGAGGAAGGTATCGTTTTTGCGTTCGTTCTTTTTAATTTGCTCCGGCACCAATTCGCCTATGAGCGAAACTACGCCAATATCGTGCCCCGGTTGTGCTTCTACGGCAACAATATCGCCCACTTCGAGCGCAATATTTGTATCGTTTTCAAAAAATTCTTTGCGAGTATTTTTAAACCGAACTTCCACCAATTTGTGTGTCGGCGGAATGTTTTTTATGTCGTTCAACCAATTGTAAGCATATAATTTTTCACTGCCCGAACGCTGTGCCGAATGTTTAATGCGCTTTTCAATTGCTTCGGTTTCGGTTAAACGAGGGGTTGAATTGGAATGTATAGTGTTTGTTTGATTACTCATAAATTTGTAACTGTATTCGTAAGGTGCAAAGATAGGTAATTATGAATTATGAATTTCATGAATTGGGGTTAAATTTTATTTCTATTTTTGCGGTAATAGATAAATTAATATGATAAAAATAAACACACAAAAACTCCACACCACCGAATTAGGAAAAAAACGAATACTGCAAAATATTGGCTTGACAATTGACGAAGTACTTGTGTGGTGTGCGCAAAATGATTTTGCAAATGTGGAACGGCAAGGGAAAAATTACTATGTGTATTCCAAAGATTTTGTGCTGACAATTAACATACAAAGCCATACGATAATTACGGCGCACAAACGAAAGAAAAAGTCTGTAATAACAGGACGTTAGAGAACCTTCCACACTGTTTGTAAGCGAAGAACATCTTTGCCGGTTTCGGCATTTTTTATGCAATGTAAGAATTCCGTATCGTTCAATTGCTTATGATGAATAGTGTACTTGTTTCCCAATTGTAATTGCGCCAAATAGTTTATTTGCAAATCGCTAACGCTGTGTGTGGTGGTAAAATTGGTATCCAAATCATCGAAAATCCACTGTACGTATTTCGTGTTGTTCACATGATTGTTCATGTCAATATCGGAGTATTTTACGTGGTGAATTTCTTCGGTTTCGTTGCATTCAAATGCCGCAAGTTTCAAAGGATTTTCTGCAAAAACGTGCTGAGTTTCATTGTGGGGGAAGCCCTGCATAACGGTTTCTATTTTTTGAATACGAAATGTTCGTGCATCAATAATAAACCACACACTTGCGGCTTTTACAATTACATTGTTGTGTTCATCGGTCAATTCAAAATCACGATAGGCGGTAATGCCGTCGGGAAGTTTGCTCCACGTTGTGAGCGTTACTTTTTCTTGCCAGCGAGGCATACGTTCAATTGCAATGTGAAAGCGCGAAAGCACCCACAGAGTGTTGTGCCGGTGCAAATCGTCCCAACCTGCGCCGTGCAAATTAGCATGAGTCCACGCCGCTTCTTGCAAATTTTCGAGTAATGCAGGTACTGTTAAATTTCGTTTATAATCTACCCTGAATGAGTTTGCTGTGAATGGAAGTTGAAAGGTGTTTTTCATGGTGTTAGTGGTCTTTTATTTTTCTACATACAGTTTGCCATCGGCAAAAACGGGTACTTTTTCGGTGGTATCAAGTGTCAAACAAAAATCAATGCAGCCTTGCAAATTGTTGGCAGTTAAGCGGTCGTGTTGAGCGCAAGTGTTAATTAATGCTCGCAAATCGTTGTGGTGATTGTTCCACATTTCTACAGCTGTTTTTGTAGCATCGCACTTATTTTCAAAAAGCTGCGATTGTAGTAATTTTTCGGCAAGTGCACCACAAAACACCGTATCTTCTATATTGTAGCGTCCTTTCCAACCAGCGCAAAGTAAAATAATTGGTGATTTGTGCGCAATCAAATACTCTGCAAGTGCACTTATATTTGAAAACGCACCAATAACAACTGCTTTGCAATCTGCCGCCATTTGTATGGTTTTGGTGCCGTTGGTAGTGCTGTACACAATTGTTTTACCATGCACCGTTTCGGGCTTGAAATTATCGGGCGAATTGCCAAAATCGGCAAAATCAAGTTTTATGCCATTACGCTCGGCAGCAACCATATAGCCTTGTTCTTTGTAAGTGCGAGCTTCGTCGCGGCTTCGCACGGGAATGATAGATGTTACACCATTTTCAAATGCACTGCAAATAGAGGTTGTGGCACGCAAAATATCTACCACTACCACAATAGTTTCGGTGTTTTTATAAATTGGAAATAATTCGGGACTAAAACAAGTTTCAAGAGAAAGTAATTGAGGCATTTTTATTATTTGTTGATTTGCTTATTTGTTGATTTGCTTATGCGATTAGTCAATTATTTACACGTCGCTCGAATAAAATTCCGAGACTTTCCGGTATTCCGAAAATACTTGTGCTCGCGAAATAAATCCTACGTATGTGCCATCGGCAAGCATAACGGGAAAATTGTAATGATTACTTTTTTGAATAGTTTCCACCACTTTTTCCATATCGTCATCGGGAGCAAAAAACAGTTCGGGTTTATACATAAGTGAACTTATAAGTGTAGTTTCATATTGTTTGCTATTGAGCAGTATATGGCGAATATCATTGAGTTTTATAATACCTTTGAGTTTGCCGTTGCTATCAATTATAGGAAAAATATCTCGCGTAGCGGTTTTGAAAATCTCAAAAAACTCTTTCATAGTGGCAGTATCGGGCACAGTGCTAAAATTGGTTTCTATTACATTGCGTATTTTCATAATTGAAAGCACCGAACGGTCGGTGTTATGTGAAAGCAGTTGTTTGCGTTTGGCAAGCAAATAGGTGTATACGGAAGTGTCTTCAAACACACGTACCGTAGCGTAAGCAATAGCCGAAACTATCATAAGAGGCACAAAAAGATTGTAGCCGCTGGTGATGTCGGCAATCAAAAATATTCCCGTCAGCGGAGCGAGCATCACGCCGGCTATCATGCCACACATACCGAGCAACACAAAAATTGTGGTATTGACTTCGATATCGAAATGAGTGAAAATGAACGAAATGAACAACCCAATCATGGCACCCATAAAAAGCGATGGTGCAAAAATACCACCGACACCTCCCGCACCAAATGTGAGTAATGAGGCTATTACCTTTATAAAAATAAGGCACAGAAAGAGTATGCAACTCAAAACGAAGCTTCGTTCAAATTTTGCAAAAATAGAATATTGAAACAAAAAAGAAGAATCGCCGCGCATAGCCATATTGATAAAATCGTAGCCCTCACCATAGAGCGCAGGAAATAAAAACAAGAGTAAACCTAACAATCCGCCACACACAAACAAACGTCTGCGCTGGGTTGAAATACGTTCAAACGAAGTATTCAACTTTACATAAATTCGTTTGAAATACACCGAAACCAAACCGGTAATAATACCCAATAGGACAAAAGTGGGCGCATCAATAATTTCGTAACCCATATTGAATAATTCCACAGAGTGAAATAGCACATCTTGCTCCATAAAAAAAGAGGAAGTAAGCATAGCCGATGATGATGCAAGCAACAGCGGCACCACGGTTGCCAACGATAAATTGAGCACAATTACTTCCATTGCAAATATCATGGCACCTATAGGAGAATTGAAAATTGCCGCCATTACACCCGTGGAACCACAGGCTATGAGCAGCACAATTTGCTTATAATTGAGTTTGAGCACACGACCCACGTTGGAGCCGATTGCCGCACCGCTTATAATACTTGGACCTTCCAAACCCACAGAGCCACCAAACCCAACCGTAAAAGCCGACGTTACAACCGAAGAAAATATATAATGCCAGCGTATGCGCCCTTTGGTCATAGAAATAGCATACAGCACAGCAGGAACGCCGTGCCGTACCGAATATTTTACAACATATTTCATAAACAGCACTGCTATGGCTATACCAATCATAGGAAGAAAAAAGTATAAAAAATTTCCCTCGTTGAAAGGCGACCACACGTGCAACAAATGGCGAATGCCATGCACCATTGATTTGAGTATAACCGCAGTGCAACCGCTTATGAAACCAACCAACACGCTGAGAATGTATATAAATTGCTTGTCGTTGATGTGCAGATGACGCCAACGAATAAACGAAGCTAAATATTTTTGTTTCAAAAGTTTCACAAGTAGTGATAATGATGAAGTGTTTTGCTATGCAAAAGTATTGTTTTTGCCCATACGTTGCACACAATTGAGAATAAAATTATTTGTCGGTATACTAAACACCAAAAATACAGCGTTAAACATTGAACACGGGTAAACCGGATTTTCCAATATTTAATTTTCAATTTTAAACTTTCAATTTTCAATTAAAATAAGCCTATGATAAAAAAATCTACCTATCCAAAACAAAAGCAAAACAAAGTACAAATAAGCCAATGGCGTATGCGGGTATTACACGATTATTGTAGAGCATTTGTGTGCATATCCACAAAAAGCGGCGTTGTAATGGAGGTGTATCTCAATTAAAACGCGTATTTGTTTCATAATTTTTTAAGAGAAGAGAGCGTATCAAACATTTGATACGCTCTCTTTTTTATACACCATAATTCATAAAACAACAAACTATTTTTCAGATTTATCGAATATAAACTGTCTATGGAACGATTCGCTATACGAGATAAGCGTCTCGGTTCGCGCCACCCCCAAAGGTTTGATTTGAGTTTGAATAATTTCGTACAAATGACTGTTGTCGCGGGCGTACATTTTTACAAAAAAATCGTATTCGCCTGTTATGGCATGACATTCAACAATTTCACGAATTTCTTTCAGTTTGTCAATTGCCGAATTCATATTTTCGGGATTTTTAAAATGCAGAGAAAGAAATGCGCAGGTTTGATACCCTATCTTTTTCAAATCGAGCCAAAATTCAGAACCGGTAATGATACCGTTTGCCATCATTTTCTGAACTCTTTGATGCACTGCTGCACCCGACACATTACATATTCGAGAAACTTCCAAAAAAGACACCCGCGCATCGTTTGAAATAAGATTGAGGATTCTGTAATCCAATTCGTCTAAAGAGTCGTCCATAGTAGAATTTGTTGTAGATTTCATATTGCAAAAGTAGTCCATACGCTTTTTTTTTTATGATTTTATTGTGTGTGAAAGTTTGATTTTTATGTTAGGTATAAATTATATATCAAACTTTGTAAAATTATGGAAAATTTACACAAAAATAAAGAGAAATATTGAGAATGTTTAAAATGATTAAAACATCAGTCAAGCAAAATACCGAATGTTTCTCGAATAGACCGCTGTAATAAAAAAGCGAGAGAACTGTAATTCCTTTCTGTAAACGTTTTGATTTATCGCTACGACTGAAATTAAAAGATAGAATATTGTGTGTTTTTCCGAATAAATTCTCCAATACCAACCCTCATCAGCAAATCTTTTGTGATTGCCCGTTTGGAGTCGGTAAACATAAATGAATT
>JAISIO010000068.1 GCA_031262005.1 Bacteroidales bacterium | reverse complement strand
AGCGCAATGTTCACTTGATAATTACTTTCGGGTACAATACGTAAAAAAAGTAAGTACACACCATACTGAATAGCCGTTGCTAACACTCCCACTATGGCAAAGCGGATAAATTCTTTTTTTAGAAGATTTGATATTTTCGACACAAGACTATTCGTAATAATATTCACATTTTCTGTTACTCGTTTACTCGTCTACTTTTTTGTCCTCCGTTTAAAAAAACTTCCGTTGAAACAGTAATAAATAAAACACGCCAACAGTAATAGCCGCATCGGCTACATTAAAAATCGGGCTGAAAAATGTAAAACTTTCGCCGCCTTTAAACGGCAACCACGTTGGAAATGTGCCGCGCCATATAGGGCAATGTATCATATCGACCACATGTCCTTGTAAAAATGCCGCATAACCACCACCTTCGGGTAAGAATTGTGCAACAGTACTATAGGTGCTTTCGCCGAACAATATGCCATAAAACATACTGTCGATAATGTTGCCCAACGCTCCTGCTAAAATTACACTTAACCCTATAATCACGCCAAGCGGCGCATTCTTTTTAATAAGTGAACGAATGTACAGAGCTATCAATGTAGAAGCAAGCAAGCGAAACAACGTGAGAATAATTTTACCAACCGTTCCGCCGAATTTCATTCCAAATGCAAAGCCCGGATTTTCAACAAAATAAATATACACTCTATCGGCAATAAGAGGTATGCGCTCTTCGAGGTGCATATTGGTTTTAACCAAAATTTTTGTCAATTGGTCTACAAAAAGAATTGCGAGCACTATCAGTACTACCCAATGTTGTTTTTTCATTCTTTTAGATTTTAGACGTTTAGACACAAGACTATTAGATTTTCTTCTGTATCTAATAGTCTTGTGTCTATTGGTTGTCTTGTATCTGATTATTTACTCCCCGCATTCTTAGCCTCAATACTCAATGTAGCATGAGGAACCGCACGTAAGCGTTCTTTTGAAATTAATCTACCTGTTTCGCGACAAATGCCATACGTTTTATTTTCAATACGCATAAGTGCCATCTTCAGGCTTTTGATAAATTTTTCTTGACGTTCAGCCAATTTACCTGTTTCTTCTTTTGAGAGCATTGCTGCTCCTTCTTCAAAAATTTTGAACGTTGGCGATGTGTCTTGAATATCATTACCCTCTTGATTACGAATTG
Organism: Bacteroidales bacterium; assembly: GCA_031262005.1. Classification (GTDB taxonomy): domain Bacteria; phylum Bacteroidota; class Bacteroidia; order Bacteroidales; family UBA1715; genus WQTX01. The sequence goes on along the minus strand of JAISIO010000068.1, from coordinate 2,610 downwards.
ATTGTTTCAATTGATCGTAATCTTCAACCGCTTTATCTAATTTTTGTAGAATAATCTCTTTAAATTCGGCTAATTCTGCATCAGAATAGCGCATCTTTTCTGTATTTTCACTCATAATTCATTTGGTTTTATCATTCTCTTACACTTGATAGATTATCTATTGTGGACGGATTTTTGTATTCCTATTTCTAATTGTACGTCTTCTATTTCAATCATTTTCTTATGTGCAACCGTTACGCTTTCTACCACCGTAACCGATGTACATAACGTTTCACTGGCTATGTAGTTTTTATATTTTTCTATTGCTTCATTCACAAAATTATGTTTTTGAACGTACAAATCAATGATATCGGTAACATCAAAGCCGCTTTCCTTGCGCAAATTCTGTATTCTGTTCACAAATTCGCGAGCAATTCCTTCGTGCAACAATTCGGGTGTAATGGTGGTGTCAATAGCCACCGTAATATTTCCTTCGTTTGCTACCTGCCAACCAGGAATATCTTCCGAAATAATTTCCACATCGGGAAGCCCTATTTCTACAGTAGTTCCCTCAATGTCAAATGAATAGCTGCCACTTTTTTCTAAAGCAAAGATTGTTGCATTTTCCATTTCGCTCAAATGCGCCGCTATTTGCTTCATTATCTTTCCATAACGAGGACCCAAGGCTTTGAAATTTGCTTTTACTTTTTTCACCAGAATTCCCGATGCATCGCTCAAAAGTTCAATTTCTTTTACATTAACTTCACTTTTTACAATTTCGGCAATTTTTTGCACATCTTCGGCAAAATCCTCATTCACAATAGGAATGATTATTTTTTGCAAAGGTTGACGCACTTTTATAGCGACTTTGCGACGCAGAGCAAGCACCATCGACGAGATTGTTTGCGCCAAGTGCATTTGCGTTTCCAATTTTTTATCAATCAACGCACTATCTGCTTGCGGAAAATTTTGCAAGTGTACAGAAACGTTTGTTTTTGTAACATCTGCATACAATTGTTCAGCATAAAACGGCGCAATCGGTGCCATTAATTGAGCCACAACTTTCAAGCAAGTTTGCAACGTTTGATACGCCGAAAGTTTATCGGCATTCAATTTGCCTTTCCAAAAACGTTTACGTGAAAGTCGCACATACCAGTTGCTCACGTTATCCATCACAAATTCTTGAATGGCACGTCCTGCTTTGGTTGGTTCATAATTTTCGTAATGTTCGGTAACTTCTTGAATTAACGTATGTAAGAGCGACAAAATCCATCTATCAAGTTCCGGACGTTCATCAAATGGAACTTGTTCGGTTGTCGGATCAAAATTGTCTAAATTGGCATAAAGCGCAAAAAACGAATACGTGTTATATAATGTTCCGAAAAATTTGCGTTTCAATTCCTCAATGCCTTCGTTATCGTATTTCAAATTTTCCCATGGCGAAGCATTCGTAATCATATACCAGCGCAATGGATCGGAACCATATTTTTCAATTGTTTCAAACGGATCAACGGCATTACCCAAGCGTTTCGACATTTTATTACCGTTTTTGTCGAGAACTAATCCGTTGGAAATCACATTTTTGAACGCAACCGAACCTTTTATCATTGTAGAAATTGCGTGAAGGGTAAAAAACCAACCTCGTGTTTGATCAACACCTTCGGAAATAAAATCGGCAGGAAATTCCGCTCCGCCATCTATTTGGGCGGCATTTTCAAACGGATAATGCACTTGTGCGTATGGCATTGCCCCGCTATCAAACCAAACATCTATAAGGTCAAGTTCACGTTTCATCGGCTTTCCAGTAGTCGAAACGAGCGTAATATTGTCCACAAACGGACGATGTAAATCAATGTTTGCAGTAGAATAATTTTCTTCGGAAAAGTCGCCGACTTTGAAATTTTTGAACGGATTTTCGGTCATAAATCCCGCTGAGATTGATTTCTCAATTTCGTTCATCAGTTCTTCAATGGAGCCAATACACATTTCTTCGCTACCGTCTTCACTACGCCAAATTGGTAGCGGAGTGCCCCAATAACGACTACGCGAAAGATTCCAATCGTTCAAATTTTCAAGCCATTTACCAAAACGTCCTGTTCCGGTTGATTGTGGTTTCCAATTTATGGTATTGTTCAGAGCTATCATTTGTTCACGGCAAGCGGTTGATTTTATAAACCAACTATCTAAGGGATAATACAATACCGGTTTATCGGTTCGCCAACAATGTGGGTAATTGTGAGTATGCTTTTCGCTCTTAAACAACAAACCCATCTCTTTCAATCGAATGCAAAGCTCGTCATCAAGCGATAAATGTTTTTCGGGAAGATTGGTATAATATGCGTCTTTCACGAATTTCCCCGCATATTGCTCATACAATTGCACGTTGATATTTGTTGTCACAAAATTGTTATCTAAATCTTCGATTGTATAAAACTTCCCTGTCAAATCAACCATTGGCACTTGCTTCCCTGTTTTATCGAGCAAAAGCATCGGCGCAATTCCATTTTGCTTTGCAACTCTATCGTCGTCGGCACCAAATGTTGGAGCAATATGCACAATTCCTGTTCCGTCTTCGGTGGTTACAAAATCACCCGAAATTACACGGAAGGCATTTGGTTTTCCATTTTGAAT